>NZ_CATMPS010000023.1:0-45289 GCF_950073225.1 uncultured Oscillibacter sp. | reverse complement strand
CATGTGCCCGCCCCCTGAAAATCAATCTCGTTTTCAGGGCCTTGCCGCACATTTTTTTGCCTTTGTCAAGGCTTTTTTTCTTTTGGAATTTATTGGTTAACTTAATGGCATTGCTCAAATTGAGACGTATTTCGACATGGTTCTACCTGTCACCGGGGGTCGTGGTCATCAAGCGGTACAACTCCGTATCCCTGGGAAACTCGTTGGCGAAGGGGACGATGGAGCCGCCCACGCGGATCAGGCCGTGGCCTGCCTCGGCGCTGGTGATGTAGGACATTTGATTGGTGGAGATATTCAGCAGCTTGGCAAGCTCGGCCCGGTCGGTGGCCGCCTGGTTCAGCAGCACCAAAAACTCACTGTTGGCGAACATAAGCCGGGCGGTGTCGGAGCGCAGACATTCCTCCACATTCTGCGTGGCGGCGGTCATGGCGGCGGCGTATTTTCTGAACCGCTTCCAGCACTTATACAGGAATTGCGCGGAGTAGTAGTAGCGGAAGAAAAGGTAAACCTCGTCCACGAATACCCATGTGTATTTCCCTGCCAGACGGTTTGCGGCCACGCGGTTCTGAATGGTCTCCAGTGTGACGTTCAGCGCCGTGGGCTTGAGCTGCTCCCCCATTTCGTACAGGTCGAAGGAAATGATCCGGTTGGCAATATCCACGTTGGTCTCGTGGGCGAACATATTCAAGCTGCCCTCCACAAACAGCTCGGAGGCCAGGGCCAGTTCCTCCGCCTCCCGTTCCGGCTGGCGCTTCAACTCGTTTCGCCAATCGGACAGGATGGGCTGCCGGGACTTGCCGCCGCTGGCGATCAGCTCATGGTAGACATTGGCGGTGCAGCGGTCAATGATAGACTTGTGGAAAGCCCCCAACTGGCCCGCGCCCATCTGCTGTTCGCAAATGCTCATAAGCAGCTCGGACTTCATGGCTACGGGGTTTTCGCCGGTGCCGTAGCCCCTGGTAATCTCCAGAGGGTTGATGTGGTGGGGGCTGTTGGGGGAAATCTCGATCACGGCCCCGCCCAGGGCACGGGTCAGGTCGCCATATTCTCGCTCGGCGTCGATGATGATAATATCATCACTGGTGGACAGAGCAATAAAAGTAATGGCCTCCTTCATGCTGAAGGATTTGCCGGAGCCGGACACGCCCAGGATAAAGCCGTGGGGGTTCAACAGCCGCTTTCGGTTGCAGATCAGGAGGTTTTTGCTGACGGCGTTGACGCCGTAGTAGATGCCCCCGGCATCCTGTATCTCCTGGACGCGGAAGGGCATGAGGACGGCGGCGCTCTCGGTGGTGAGGGTACGGGTGGTCCTGACCCGGCGCAGGCCATAGGGCAGGGCGGTGTTCAGCCCGTCCTCCTGCTGGTAGCGCAAGACGGAGAACTGGCAAAGGCTCTCGTTACCGATGGCCTGCAAGGTCTCGGTGTCCGCGTCCAACTGCTCCAGCGTGTCGGCCATGTGGACCAGGGTGACATTGGCGAAGATCATGCGCTGGTCGCGGGTGCTGAGGTCGTCCAGGAACTCCTTATTCTCTGCCCGGAGCTGTTCCAGCTCATAGGGGACGGTGGCGGTAAAGTTGTTGTTGGCGTTCTGCTTCTGCTGCCAGCGGGTGATGTCGCTCTCCACGCCCAGGATGCGGGCCTGCATTTCCTTCACGGCCTCGTTGGTGGGAATGGGCAGAATGTCGATGGACAGCATAAGGTTCCGGGAGAAGTCGGACAGGTCGGTAATCATGCGGTCCTTGATGTAGCTGGCGTACTCCCGGAGGAACAGGACGCGGCCCACCTTGCCGCCCAGCTCGAAGTGGTCCGCTTTGAACTGCATCCCGTCCGGGGCGATGGCGTCCTTGAAGTGATGGCCCCGGCGCATGGCGGCGGAGAGGTCGAATTGAAAGTCCCGTTCCTCGCTGGGCCGGAAGAAGTCATGGAAGATCCGCAGGCGCTCATGGTTGTCCAGGGGCTTGGCCCCGCTGTCCAGCTTGCCAAAGCTCTTGGACAGGTCAATATCCACCCGCTTGAAAAAGGTACGGGCCTCGTCGATGCTTTTCCGGGCAAAGGAGACTGCATGGAACAGGCAGTACAACAGGAGCGGCGGATACACGTCATCCCCGCCACAAAACAGGCTGCGGCCCCCGGACGGGCCTCTGGCCGCCGCCAGCGGGTGGCCGCCTACTGCCGGGTGTCCACCGACAGCGAGGAGCAGCTCACCAGCTACACCGCCCAGAAAGCCTACTACACCCAGAAGATCGATGAAAATCCTGATTGGGAGATGGCCGGTATTTTTGCCGATAAAGGCATCACCGGCACAAGCATGAAAAAGCGGGTGGAGTTCAAAAAGATGATCGCCGCCTGCAAACGGGGCCGGATCGACCTGATCCTCACCAAATCCCTCTCCCGATTCGCCCGGAACACGGTGGACTCCCTGGAGGTGGTGCGGATGCTCCGGGCCAACGGCATCGGCGTGATTTTCGAAAAGGAAAATATCAATACGTTGACTGAGTCCAGCGAGTTCCTGCTCACGCTGTTCAGCGGCTTTGCCCAGGCGGAGAGCGAGTCCATCAGCAAAAACGTGATCTGGGGCATTCAAAAGAGCCGGGAGGCGGGGAACGTCCCCTTCCAGTATCAGAAACTGCTGGGCTACCGGCGGGGGCCTGACGGTCAGCCGGAGATCGTGCGGTCGGAGGCGGAGGTGGTGAAACGCATCTACCGCCGCTACTTGGACGGGTGCAGCTTGGCACAGATCAAGAGGGAGCTGGAGGCGGACGGCGTACCCACCGCCAGCGGCATCCAGGGCTGGACGTATCAGGTGGTGCGCAATATCCTGACCAATGAGCGCTACATTGGCGACGCCCTGCTGCAAAAGACCTACACCACCGACTGCATCAGCAAGACGGTGAAGAAAAACCAGGGTGACCGCCCCATGGTATATGTGGAACGGAACCACCCCGCCATCGTCTCCAAGGCTATGTTTTATCAGGTGCGGGAGGAGATGGCCCGCAGGGCCAGCAAGCGGAAGGTGATGCAGAAAACAGGTAAGACCGAGCAGGGCAAATACTCCGCCAAATACGCCCTGTCCGAGCTGCTGGTGTGCGGGGAGTGCGGTACACCGTACAAGCGATGTAGGTCGGCTTGGCGCGATCCAGCAGGATGAGGAGCAGCGGGCCGGACAGGAGGCCAGACTGCGGGAGCTGGCGGAATGGCTGAAAAAGCAGAGGTCCGAATTTACTGAATACGATGATACCATCACCCGCAGGTATGTGGAGAGGATCACTGTTGTGGATGCCGAAACCATCCGTATCAAATTCAAATATACCAACGTTGAGATCGACAGGACGATTAGAAAATAACAGGAGAATACACCATGGAAATTTACATCACGGGAGACCTCCACGGGGATCTCCGCCGTTTCCAGCCGGAAATCTTCTACGAGCAGGAGGGCCTTACAAAAGAGGACCTCGTACTGGTGGCAGGTGACTTCGGCTGTGTGTGGCACGGCGATGAGCGGGATGACGAGGGCCTGGACTGGCTGGAGAGACGGCCCTTCACCACGGCCTTTGTGACCGGGAACCACGAAAACTACGACGCCCTGCGGAAATATCCGCTGGCGGAGTGGCGAGGCGGAAGCATCCGGCGAATCCGTCCCTCGGTGATCCTGCTGGAACGGGGCCAGATATTTGACCTGGGTGGAAAACGATTCTTCACCATGGGCGGGGCCAGCAGCCATGACATTCAGGACGGCATCCTGGAGCCGGACGATCCTCTGTTCAAGAAAAAATGCAGGGAGTTGGACGCCAGGGGCGCGATGTACCGGGTGAACCACCTGTCCTGGTGGAAGGAGGAGTTGTCTGTGTCCACATTGTCATTAATGGCAATCAGCCGCACTCCCCTTTGGCGAAGAATTTCCATTACCTGACCGACTTTCAGATAGTCACGTCCGAGACGACTCATGTCCTTGACGATGATACCTGTTCCACTTATCGGGGGAAGAAAGGTTGCTCTGCACACTATATCCGGGCCGTGGTCCTGGAACGGCTGGTGCTTCAAAACCTGCAAAGGGTAGTGGCCTATGCCCAGGAGGACGAGGACGAGTTTGTACGGCGTGTTATGGAGAACAAGACCGCCGTACAGCGGGCGGAGCAGGAGCAGGCCAAGCGAACCCTGGAAAAGCAGGAGCGGCGGATCAACGAATTGGACGCCATCATTCAGAGGCTCTACGAGGACCACGTTATGGGCAAGCTGAACGCCGAACGGTTTGCAAAGCTGTCCGAGGGCTACGAGAAGGAACAGGCGGACTTGAAGCAGTCTGTTGGAAACCTCCGGGCTATCGTAAATGCCGCCGAAACCCAGGCCGTCAATGTTAAGAGCTTTCTGAAAATTGTAAAGAAGTACACCGAGCCCACTGAACTGACCCCAGCAATACTGCGGGAGTTTGTAGAGAAGGTGGTGGTTCACGCTCCGGACAAGTCCAGCGGACACCGTGTCCAGCGGATTGACGTACATTACACTTTCATTTTGTGAGATCGACTTGTCCCCGGAGTACAACAAGTATGAGAAAGAGACAACCGCATGACGCTCTCGCATCATACGGCTGTCTCCCGCCAGGAAAACTTCTTTATCGGGGTTCCCCTTAAGGTCTCCGCTTTCTTTCAACATAATTAGATTTCCTATATTATTGTTCGGGAGTGATATATTCGGGTCCGCAAGCCAAGAGAATCTGCCAGTAAAATATACTAAATACAGTTCTATCTGAGGAAAATTACTGTTTTCAAATGTCAGCTCAAGAGACAGCCTCCAACGCGCACTTTACCTTGCACAATTTCCAAGGGGCATCCTGCTTAATACGTATTTTTTGCGTTAGGGCGTCTTCAGTATAGGAGCAGAACCTAAAAGCGTATTCATTCTTTTCCGGCGTCCCTTGATGAGAATGAAGGATCGCCATTACAGATTCAGGCTCTGCGGCCCCGCACGTTACCAGGGCATGGCTGAGGTTTGAACGCAATGAGCAGAAATCCCCGTCTTGAAAATCAGGAGACAGGGCAACTTTCATCAGTTTTTCCAGCAGCGAGAGAAATCTAGGTTCACGCAGCGTAGAAATTGCCTGTGTTGGTCCACTGAGGGAATCGATGCGTTTCTCTGGAATCGTCTGATTCTCTTCGGCTAATCTGATATACTCACACAGCGCTATCTCGCTTCCAAGGGCAATCAAATGCGCCGTTAGCTCGGAGGAAGGTGTGACCTGGAATTGCCGCTCCATTGCGGCGCGTAAATGGGCTTTCGAAAGATCGGGGCAAAGCCGTTCTATATTCAGTAATGTGTTTTCATCCGCAAAGGGAAGTAGCTCTTCCTGAATACAGTGGGCACCAAAAATCTTGTATAAATACTCTATGGCGGCTGTTTTTGCTGACTCGTCTTCTTTTACAGCTTCAACAGCGGCTTGTCGAATCTCCTCACAGCCATAATTCATGCAGTATTGGATATGATCCCGCAGAACAAGTCCGTGGACTTTTTGTGCCTTGATGTTTTCCACGATACGTTGCAGAAGCGTTTCCACTGGAAGATGTGCTTTAAGAAACGAATACTTTTGAGTGTCATCATCTTCGGAAAAGCAGAAATACGGAAGCTCTGACATCTGCAAAAGGATCTGTTCCTCTGGTACAAGTTCCAAGTATACGGTGAGGGAAACCACCGCGACAATAAAGCGGGGGGCTTGAGCTGATGTCCCGCTGTATGTGACAGCGTTTTCCAAAAGTCCCTGCTCATACAGGGGCTGAATCATTTGACGCAAGACTGATTTTTGCTCATCTGAAACCTGAAGGTTTTTCACGTTCCGGATGGATAAATATGCCTCCAATATCACAAACCGATTCCAGCCAAGCGATTGAATGGCATCCTTCGCTTTTGTCGATTCTTGAACATGACGATGCAGACCGTAATTCAGCTTCATGAGCAAGGAGTCGAATTCATATTCTCCAGGTAAATAGATCAGGTCTTTCACTGTGGGATCTGGAAGCTGTGCCTTTTGGATGGAAAGCGAAAGTAGTTCCTCCGCTTTTGCTTTGTCAAACAGGATATTAAAATATTCATGCCTCCGTGTCTGCTCCAATCTTTCGTAATCAATACGAGGCATCCTCTCCGGGAGGGCGACGCCGTCAATTTGCAGAATCAATTCTTTATATTTCTGGTATTGCGCGTCGTCGGCATGTCTTGCCACAAGTTCCTGAAACAGCGTGTGGTCTTCCAGCTTCCCATTGCGGTATGCTTTGGCTGCATATGACAGATTTTCCGGCTGATAGAATAGTGCGTCCAAATCATAATAGCGCTCCGCAGCGCCGCAAAGTTCAATCACAGCGTTTTCGATGGTGCCGGTCACTTCAAAAAAGTGAGCAATAGCGCGCATCTCCCTTTGTGAACAGTGCCTTGCCAAGGAAATGTAACAATTGATTAGTACCTGGTAATACTCCGTTTGACCCTGGGAAAATTGTTCTTCCGCCTTCACACAAAGGGCTTCAAAAACCTCATCCTCTTCATATATGCACATTGGTCTTTTCTGCGACAAATACTGGAGGGCCGTCTGGATGCTCTCCGGCTCTGTTAACGCCTTCAGCCCATCCACTAAGGCGATTGTTTCATTGGATATTCGGTTATTGCCATGAGTAAAAGCGATGCCGTCCAGGAAAAATTGAACATGCGCGTTATGCTGGCCGGAGCGGGTTAGCAGCTGATACATTGCCCAACGGACTTCGGAATTAGAACAATCGCCGTACTTTGTGGTCAATTCAGTTGCAATCTCAGGTGCAACCAGCCTCAGGCTCGACAGGGCTTCCAGAGCGTTATAACAAAGCCCTTCATTGCCGTTGACAGGAGATGTACAGCAAGCCAGCAGAGCCTGCGCTGTTTCAACCTGACGGCCAAAGAGGCGAGAGAAATGCCTTAGCAGGTGAAGCGCGGAAATCTGAGACACTCTATGTACTGGATGACGGATTTTATCCAGCAGGAACTCCAGCGACTCGTCACAGCAGGCAAACATAGCCAATTGTTCCAAATTTAACAGGCTGTCGCTGAGCCAGAGCATCTTTTTCTCCCGCTCCAGAAAGATTGTCTTAAAAATACTCACCCGAACATCTAACTCCAAGTGGTCCGGTTCAAACTTCACCAGTGCGGAAGGGGCATGCTCCAGGGTCCAAGATTTTACATCCCATTCCTGCACAATACTGGCAAAAAATCCAAATGTATTCACCCAGGACATTTTGATACCCTGCCCGTCGCTGAAATATTGGATTGCTTCTTCCTGCGGCAGGGTGGAGAGAAATTTTGCGGCTAAATATTCCTTGAAGTTATTGTGAGAAAAACACCAGCGTGTTCCTCCTTTTCGGAGCAGGCCGCTGTATTTAAGCAGCTTACGGTCCTCCAGTCCGAAAAGCTCCTGATATTCTACGACGTCATCCAGAGCTGATCTTTGCATCAGCTGCATGGCAAACGCGGCTTTTTCCAAGAGAACGAACAAATCCCGCCGCCGCTCTTCCAGGTCTCCCTGAAATTTCTGGTCATCCAATTGGAAACTCTCCGTGATCAGATAGTCCATGACTTCCGCTTTGCCGGGCAGTTGGCCGTACTTTTGATAGAGCCGGACCAATCTCGTTAAATAGAAGGGATTTTGCAGAAGATATCCGGTTTCAGACTGTTTGGCAGCCTCTATAAAACGATCTATATCGACAGCCTGCCTGGATAAAAATTCCTGAATATCGGTGTCCGTCAAGTCGTCCAAATCATAGACTTGGAAGCCCCGAAAGGTTTGAGACCGGTTTTCAACTTCCGCCTTGCAAAAATTGCTGCGGGAGGAAATGACCACTTTGACAGACGGATGATCCCTTAGAAAGGACTGAAGCCTCCGCATAAACTCGCTGCGCTCGTTTTCCTGCATCTCATCGTAGCCATCAAAAAGCAGCACAAGATATTCCGGCGGCAAGACCCGATAAGGTTCCGGCAGAAGCGCGCAAATGGTTTCTCCGCAATATGGGCCCAAAGAGTAAAGGAACGGAAACAGCGGAGTTTTGGATAGAACACCAGCTAGGTTTTGAAGCTCAATACTTTTGCCATGTCCCGCGTCGCTTAGAATCAAGAGCTGATCGCTTTCCTCTAAAGCCTCTGTCAGTGAGAGTGATTTCTGTGCTTGAAAAGATCTCTCAAATGTGTCAAGCATTGCGACTGCGTGGGGAACAACCTTCCGCGGAATATAGTCACTTGGTATGTCGTAGAGCTTTTTGGAAACCCTGTCCGGCGAAACATAAGGAACTGTTGAGCCGCAAGGCACCAGTGCTTCTATTTCCTGCAGGATTTGTTTCGTATTTTTTTCAATTCGTCGATTGCCGCTGTGGAGCACCCGTTCTCCTATACTCATTTGTTGGAGCACGCAAGATTCTAATTGGGTGACATAGCCTAAAAGTATTTTTTCTACATCGCTCCTATAGGGCAGAGTGTCGCTATTCGCTTTGAAAAAGGCCTCGATGAATTCCGCTTTCTCCTCAGATGAAAATAGAGAGTTCCCTAAAACATCTGACTTCTTTCCGGCAAGATAGGGTTCCACCTGATCTGCGATTGGGGCCAGTTCTTCCGAGAGCGATGAGAAGTCAACAGTCCCGCATAATTTTTTCAATTTGTAAGACTTATAGAATTTAGGCCCTGCCTGGACTGCGTCTCTGATTCCAGATGCTAAGGTCACAAACGAACCCAAGTGTCCTGCTATTTCCAGAATACCCATTCAAATATCCCTCATTTCTAATCTGCGGAACAGAAACAGTCTGTGTAATAAAGAAGACTAAACACATCGTGTCTGTTGGCCGTATAAAAAGAAAACCCTCAAAACGAGAACATCATAGATTATAGGAGATACAGACGAAAAATTCAAGGGTTCATGCTATGAAAGGATGTGCTTGTGGTCATATGTTATAATTGCTTTATTACGTTAGGGGAGGACTGAAACAATGCCGGTTCAATATCCAGAAGTATTTAAGATTAATATCATTCGACGCTATGAAAGCGGTGAAAAAATTAAAGATCTAAGCCAGGAATTACATATCTCCCAGAGCACTCTCTACCGTTGGCGCAAAGAATATCGGACCATACAGGCACCCGGCCATTCCTATACACCGGCGGAGTTTGATTCGCTTTCCAGGCGGTTACAGAAAGCGGAACATGAGCTGGAAGTTATTAGGCTTTCTAATTATATCACAGAAGAACCCCGACAGAAAAGACTTTCAACATTAGAAGAACTCTACCATCATCCAGATAATTCGTATAGTGTACATGAATTATGTGATGCCCTTAGTATCCCATGAGGCACCTTTTACAACCATATTTTTCGTAGCGCAGATCAGAGTAAATATAAAGATGAGCAAATGAAGCTTATGTTAAAGGTACAGCAAATCTTTGATGACAGCAAACAAAGATATGGAGCGGAGAAAATCCGGGTTATCCTCGCGGAAGACGGCATCCGGACGAGTGCGAAACGGATATCATCTATCATGCAGGAGCTGGGACTGAAAAGTATCCGTACAAATGCAAAGAAAGATTACAAAAAGCGCCAGAGGAATGCGAAAGAGAATTTGCTGAGGCAGCAGTTTTCCACAGACCGACCTAATCAGGTACGGGTCGGTGATTTTACCTATTTCCGAATCAATGGACATTGGCTCTATTTTTGTATGATACTGGATCTGTATTCCCGAAAGATCGTGGGTTACCAGGTATCCCAAAACCCCAGCACGAATCTTGTCACGGCGACATTTAAAGGGGCATTTAAGGATAGAGACCGCCCCGAGGGGCTGACCTTCCATAGTGATCGAGGAAAACAGTACACATCTAAGACGTTTGCCGCTCTTGAGGCAATGTGGTGTGAGGCAGTCCTTTTCTGCGTCGGGGAGGCCCCATGACAATGCCGTAGCGGAGACCTTTTTTGCCACGTTTAAAAAAGAAGAGGCGTATCGCCGTGAATACACCTCGGAGCCGAGCTTCTGCAAAAGTGTAGAGAAATATGTCCAATTTTACAATGGAGCCCGTCCTCATAGGACTTTAAAGCACAAAACGCCGCAGGAATATGAAGATGCCTACGAGGAGTCTTTTCAATAAAATTGTCCATATAGCGTTCTTCTGTTGAAAAAAGTTGTGGATTTTGGAAATTTCGGAAGTTTGACGCATGAGGCGAAAAGCAGAAAAACCCTGCATTTACAAGGCTTTTAGAGCAAAACGACTCCCGCTTTTCGATAAAAATGTTCGAAAAGCGGGAGTCGTTCAATCTGTCTGCTGCCGCTTGAAATACTGAGCTACCTCGTCGCCGAAGCGTTTGATGTGGAGGAGCATATAGGCACCGGCACCGTCCTCGTCCCGCCGGGTTAGATACCCCATGATTATGTGGTGCTGATTGATTCTCTCCTCCAGGGAGGACTCCGTGACCATGGAGGACACATACGTCCACTCTGCGACCCGGAGAATCTGCCAGGCCCGTTTCAGCGACGGGCTTCCCGCGGCGTCCATGATTAGCTCGTGAAACTCCATATCCAGGCGCACAAACGCGCCCAGATCGTGGTTTTGATCCATCTCCTGGAGAAGCTGTTCCATCTGGAGGAACTGCTCCTCGGACGCCAGCTTAGCGGCACGCCGCGCCGCGTACTCCTCTAAAAAGGCGCGGATATCGAAGATGTCCTGAATTTCCTTTACCGACAGGTTGCGTACGAAGGTCCCCGAATAGGGCCGCTCCTCCAGGAGACCGATGGCCGAGAGCTCCAGCATAGCCTCGCGCACGGGTGCCTGAGACACGTTCAGTTCTCGGGCCAGGCGCGTCTCCACGATTCTGTCTCCGGGACGGTAAACCCCTTCCACAATCTGCTGCTGGATGTAATTTTTGATATTGCTCCGCATGGTTTCCTTCATGGCAGGCCGCTTTCCAGCGGCTTTTTTTGTTCTCATGTAATCGTCCTTCCCATTCGGAGATGCCACGGCGGGCACCTGTTACTGCCATTGTATAAGAAAACCGGTCAAAATGCAATCGCCTCTATGAGAAAGCCGGCGTACCCGGGCGGAAAATCGATTTTATGGAATTGAGGTCAAGCAAATGCTTGAATGGGTTGCTGCGTGCGCACGTGTTTTTGGACGTATTGACATAAATTTGTTAATATTTCAGTGCTCTTTTTACAAAAAGAAGAAAGCGATTCGACAAAATCTTGACAAAGTCGCAGAACGTGCTATTATGTTTTATAATAGATAATCGATTATTTGATATCACAACTTGCTCCCGCGAGAAAATCTAAGAGGAGGATACAGAAACCTATGCGCCAGTTATCGTCAAATGTGTATACTGAAACCGAAATCCGGGGGTGCGATCCCAGCATCGTCCTGACTCGGGAGGGTGCCGTCTTCATTGACACCGCCCAGTGGATTACCAACCTGGAGCAGATGATCGCCTTTGCCGAGGAAAAGGCCGGGACGATCAAGTACCTGGTCAACACGGAGAGCCATGTTGACCATATCTTCGGCAACCACTGGCTGAAAAAGGCCGGAGCCACCATCATCGGCCAGGAGAAGATTTTGGACGGCTTCTTCAAGATTCCTCCCGCCTTCCATATGGCGACACACGAGTACAACGTGGACATCATCCGGCGGCAGGACCCCGGCGCCTTGGACCGGATGCCTTCCGAGGAGGAGTATCTCGTGGCGAAGCCGGACATCACCTTTACGGACAAGCTGACCTTTAGGCTGGGAGACCATACGTTCCGCTGCGTCCATACGCCCGGCCACTCCCCGGAGCAGACCAGCGTTTATGTGCCGGAGGAGCGCTGCGTGTTCGTGGGCGACAACATCTTCAATGACTGCCAGATTTGGTTGCATAGCGTGGATTTCGACGATCTTTTCCACAGCCTGGACTGGCTTCAGGGACTGGATGTGGACTACATAGTGCCCGGCCACGGCCCGGTGCGGGGCAAAGAGTGCATTGTGGAGAACAAACAGTTCCTGCACGCTTGGTTGGACGCCGTGGGCGAGGGAATTGTCAAGGGCTGGAGCAAGGAGGAGTGCGTGGAGCGCATCAGCTTCGCGGATCGCTGTCCCGTGGACATCGGCCAGTCGGAATGCATGGAATACGTCCAGACCAATAACGTTCGGAGATGCTACGACTACCTCACGCGCAGTGTGGAGCGTTAAGGAGGGGACCATGATAACAAAACGACCCGCCGCGATCATTGGCAAGGGCATGATCGGCATCAGCCTCGCTGTGCTCTTTACCGGCAACGGCATTCCCGCCATTGTCCTGGCAAAGAACAGCGAGGCCGGGCTGGAGAAATACCGGACCTATTACCGGGACCTGATTGCCCAGGGCTTGGTGACGGAGAAGCAAGCCGCCGCCTGCGAGAAACTGCTGTCCTTTACAGAGGACTACGCCGGACTGCGTGAGGCGGAAATCGTCTTTGAATGCGTCACGGAAAAGCTGGAGGTTAAGCACGAGGTCTACCGGAAGTTGGAGGAGGCCTGCCCGGAGCTAAAGGCCGTCGCCTCCACCACCTCCGCCATCTCCCCGGCGGATTTGGCGAAGGGGATGCGGCGGAAGGAAAAGGTCATGGTGGCCCATCCCTACAACCCGCCTCATGTGGTGCCCTGCGTGGAGCTGGTGAAAAACGATTTTACCGACCAGGGGGCCATCGACGCCGTGGTGGAGCTGCTGGAGTACTGCGGCAGAGAGGTTTGCAGAATGAACAAGGCGGCTCCTGGATTCATTGCCAACCGGCTCCAGCACGCGCTGTACCGGGAGGCGGTGTACATGGTGGAGCAGGACATCTGCTCCCCGGAGGACATCGACAAGTGCATCCGCTCGAGCTGGGGGCCCCGGTATACCTCTATCGGCCTGTTCGACCATTTCGATTATGCCGGACTGGACTTGATCGCCAACATTGAGCGCTATCTCTATCCCGACCTGTGCGATACCAAGGCGGTGCATCCCTCCCTTCAGGAGCGGCTGGACCGGGGAGATCTGGGCTATAAGACCGGCGTGGGATATTACGACTGGCGGGAGCGGGATATGGACACTTTCCGCAAGAAGACCAGTGATCCCTATCTGCGCTTTTTCAACTGGAGGCTGCCGGAGGAATGAAAGCGTTGGTGAAAACAAAAGCCGGCCCGGACGGCATGCGCTGCATGGAGATTCCGGAGCCGATTCCCGGCGGAGACAACCTAAAGGTAAAAGTCTTCGCATGCGGGATTTGCGGGACGGACATTCATTTGCTGCACGACAGCTATCCGTGCCGCCTGCCGGTCGTTAGGGGGCTTGAGTTTTCTGGAGTTGTAACGGAGGTTGGGGAAAATGTGAGCTAATTCCGGCTGGCGACAGGGTGGTCACACTGACCGCGACGGATACCTGCGAGGAGTGCGAATGATGCCGCCAGTATGGACATTGATATGGATAGGAATCTGTGGATTGCCCACTGGGGCGGCTGGTGCGTTGGGAAATGGGATCTCCGCACAGGGGAGCTCCTGGAAAAGGCGGAGGTGCCGGCATGCCGGGCGGTCGGCTGCGCCTTTGGAGGAAAATTGTTACGTGCAGCGAGACCCTGCCGTCAGACGGCGGCGAACAGCCGGACGCAGGGTGCGTTTTTGTGGCGCGCGGCCTTGGCACGAGAGGGCTTCCCTTCCACCGCTTCAAGGGAGAGGGAGGCAGGCGGTAATTCGCTTTTGGAGAAAAGGCACCGCCTTTTGCTTGGAGACAATATTGAGTTTCCGGCGGGGAGGCGCGCCCGCTCCGGTGAGCGGGCGCGCGGGGAATTTCCCGCCGGTGAATGGGAGGGATTTTATGGCAGACGCGGTTAAGATGGAGCATATCTGCAAAAGTTTTTCCGGAGTCCATGTGCTTGAGGATGTTGAGTTTTGTCTGAGGAAGGGTGAGATCCACGCACTGATGGGGGCGAACGGTGCGGGAAAGTCCACATTGATCAAAATCCTGTCCGGCGCCCACAAGAAGGACAGCGGGACCATCCTGATTGATGGGGAAGAGGCAGACATTCAATCGCCGGTGAGCTCTAAGGCCCACGGCATCCAGTGCATTTATCAGGAGCTCTCTCTGGCGCCCGATCTTTCGGTGGCCAACAACATCTTTCTCGGACAGGAGAAGATGAAGGGACGGCTGCTGGACCAAAGGGGGATTAACCGGGAAGCCGCCCGCATGATGGAGGACCTGGACCTGCACGTGGACGTGCGGATGCCGGTGAGCCAGCTGGGCATTGGCGAGCGGTTCTTCACGGAAATCTGCCGCTGCCTGGTGGGAGATGCAAAAATCGTCATTCTGGACGAGCCCACCTCTGCCATGACGCCCAAGGAGTACAAGCACTTTTTGACTACTATAAAGACGCTTCGCGAGAGGGGCATTTCCATCATATATATCTCCCATCACCTGGATGAGATTTTCGACATCTGTGACCGCGTCACGGTGCTGCGGGACGGCAAAAATGTGACGACCACGGACATTGCCGACTTGACGATGCAAGAGCTGATCTTCCAGATGATCGGCAAGGACGTTGTCAGCGGCAGGCGGATGGTTCAGGAGCGGGATTTCGGAGGCTCACCGGTGATCCTCCGGCTGGAGCATGTAACGACCCAAAAGCTCAAGGATGTGTCTTTGGAGCTTCATGCGGGGGAGGTCCTGGCGGTGTCCGGTCTGCTGGGTGCCGGGAAGACGGAGCTTGCCGACGCCGTTTTCGGCGAGGACAGCCTTCTGTCCGGGCAGATTTATTTGGATGGGAATCCGGTTAAAATCTCTCATCCCCAGGACGCGATGCGGCTTGGCATTGCCCTGGTCAACGAGGACCGCAAGGGTAAGGGGCTGTTTCAGGACAACTCCATCAAGCGGAACATCTCCATCTCCAGCCTGGAGCAGATGCTGCAATACAGGGTGTTTGTCGACCGGAAAAAAGAGGCCGCGCTGGGAGCGGAGATGACGGAGAAGCTCTCGGTAAAGTGTGCCGGGCCGGAGCAGTTGGTGCGGTATCTCAGCGGCGGCAACCAGCAGAAGGTGGTCCTGGCCAAGTGGCTGCTGCGGAATCCCCGCATTTTGATTTTGGACGAGCCCACCCGTGGAATCGATGTTGGCTCCAAGGATGAGATATACAGCATGATTGCCTCCCTGGCGGAACAGGGAATCGCGATTTTGCTGCTCTCCTCTGAAATGCCGGAGGTGCTGTCCATGGCACACCGGATTGTGGTGCTCAAGGACGGCGAGGTAAGAGGCGAGCTTCCGGGGAATGGTACGACGCAGAATGAAATTCTAATGATGGCGGCAGGAGAATGAGCGCTATGGTAAAAGTAAAAGAATTCGTGAAGAAAAATACGCTATTTATTGTCTTTTTGGTCATCTGCGCGATTTTTTCCGTTGCGACAGATAGCTTCCTGACAGTGAGCAACATCACGGACGTTGTTCGCACTAACACCATCAACGGCCTGCTGGCCGTGGGCCTGACCTACGTGATTCTGTCCGGCGGGATCGACCTGTCCGTAGAGGCCACCGTCTGCCTGGCGGGACTGGTGGCGGGATATCTCAGCCCCATGCCAGTAGTGGCTGTTCTGGCGGGCGTTATGGTGGGCGTCGCGATCGGCCTGTTTAACGGCTTGATGCTGGAGAAGAGCGGCGTCCAGCCCTTTATCTTCACCTTGGCCATGAGCCGGTTGCTCCGGGGCGTCGTGCTGGCGATTACAAAGGGAAAAAACTACTACACCATCGATTCCAGCTTCACGGCAATTGTACGCAGCAGCGTTTTCGGTATTCCCTCACTGATCATCATGTTCGTTGTGATTGTGGTTATCACGTACTTCGCGTTGAACCGCGCCCGCTATGGCCGCTATATCTACGCGGTGGGTAGTAATGAGGAGGCGGCCCGGCTCTCCGGTATCCGGACGCACCGCATCAAGGTCTCCGCCTATGTAATTGCCGGGATGCTGTCCGGCTTGGCCGGTGTGCTCCTGACCGCCCGCCTGTCGGGCGCGGAAACCAACGCCGGCGACGGCTGGTCGCTGGACGCCGTCTCCGCCGTCATCATCGGCGGAACCAGCCTGCGCGGCGGCCGCGGCGGCATCCTGAATACGCTGCTCGGCATATTCATCATCGCGGTGCTGAACAACGGCATGACCTTAATGGGGGTGCCTACCAACTACAATCAGCTGATAAAGGGGCTTTTGATGCTGGTTGCCGTCCTTTTGGACATGAGCAACCGCAAGAAATCTTGATTGCGATGCTGTGCATCTGATCAATAAATCAAAAGAAGGAGAATTGTATGAAAACGACGAGGAAAATCTTGGCCATGGTTCTGTCTCTGTGCATGGTATTGGCTCTGGCCGCCTGTGGGAACTCCGCGAAGGACACCGCCCCCGCAGAGACACAGACGCCCGCCGCCGACGCGCCGGAGAGCGGCGGTGGCAAAACCTACCACATCGGTATGGCGTTGGACACGTATTCCAACGCGATCAATGCTGAAATCGCCCGGATCTTTGAGGAAGTCTGCAAGGAGCGCGGCTATGATGTGACAATCACCGACGCCGAAGGCGATTCCTCCAAGCAGCTGGCAGATATCTCCACCCTGGTTCAGAAAAAGGTGGACGGCATCATCGTCCTGCCCGTCAGCAGCAACTCCGTAGATGAGGGCATCATCGCGGCCTACGACGCCGGAATCCCCATTGCCACTGTCCTGCGGGATACGCCCAATGTGGCCGATAAGTACGTCTGCTTCTCCGGCACCGACGACGTGGAACTTGGATCCATCGGCGGCCAGTGGATTGTTGACGCCACCGGCGGAGAGGGCAAAATCGTCTATATCACCGGCCGCACCGGCGTCTCCACCGCCGAGAACCGTACCGTCGGCTTCCACCAGGTGGTTGACCAGCATCCCGGCTTGGAGATCGTTGCGGAGCAGGACGGCAACTACAACCGCTCCGACGCCATGACCATTATGGAGGCAATTTTGCAGGCTAATCCCGAAATTGACGCCGTCTGGTGCGCCAACGACGAGATGGCCGGCGGCGTTTGCCAGGCGATTTCTGCGGCGAACCGACAGGGCATTCTGGTGGGCGGAGCGAACTTCCAGTCCGACGCATATGATCGCCTGATGTCCGGCGAGCAGGCCGCCGATATTACCACGCCCTGCGCCATGGTCATTCCTGCCATCGACGCCATTGTCACGGTGCTGGAGGGCGGCACGGTGACGGAGAAAACGCAGTACTATCCCCTTGACCTGGTTACCAAGGAGAACGCCGATCAGTTCAAGGACCAGCTCTATTGATGCGGTAAACGCAAAGGGCCGGCGGGGATCCCCGCCGGCCCTCTCTCGTTTGAAGGTTTGTTTTTGCCAATTCCCGCGCCAGCCGGCTTTGCGGCCGGTTTTTCGATATCGCCGCTTAGGAGGAAGCGCTATGTCTAGCTGCGCTGTCACGCTGACGGCAAACGCAGACGTTGTTCTGGAGTGGAGGAGCCACGTGATCTGGGTCGATGCGCTGCACGCCATCTTTTGCTGTGCCACCTTCCTTTTGCAGAGGACGACACGAATGGCTATCTGGACGCCGCTTTCCGCGCCGCCCGGATCATAGACCTGCCGGACATCCGGCTTTTGACCCGGCCCCTCCAGCGGGAGGAACTATAAAGAAGAAGCCGCGTGTGTCAATCACACGCGGCTTCCGTTTCATCCTGCCCGTAAAACATGGTATCCAAAATCTCCTCCCCCGTGATCGCTCCGAAGCAGTCCCGCAGCGGATACCGCTCCAGCACCGCGGCGATATCCTCCCGGCGGAAAAGCACACCCTCAAGCTCCTTCTCCAATGGCTCCAGAGAACAGCGGGAGAGAAAATCCCCCCGGAACGCGGCCCCAGTGATCCGTCCCTCCTTCACGGAGACCCGGGCCTCCAGGCTCCCGCCGTCCCAGCGGCGCTTGTTCACCATGTCATAGGCGGGTGAGCGTCCAAAGTTCCACTCCCAGGCGTCATACCGGCTCCGTTTCAGCGCTTCCACAGCCTCCAGCTCCTCCGGCGACAGGGCCCCGGTCACAAAGCCCTCTCCCGCCAGGGCCGTTTTCAAATAAGCCCAAAAGGCCGGCAGATCCATATCCTCCCGCAGAAAATCCCGGATGTTCCCCACCCGGCTCCGGACGGACTTGGAACTCTTGGAGCGGAATTTCTCCGGGTCCGCCCGCAGAGCCCCCGCCACCATGTCCGGGTCCGTGTCGAAGAGCAGCGTCCCGTGGTGCAAAATCCGGCCGTTCAGCAGCCTCTGGGCCGTACCGGAAACCTTCCTTCCCTCCACCAGGATGTCGTTCCGTCCGGAGGCCTCCGCCCGGAGGCCCAGGCCCTGAAGGGCGCTGGTCACGGGCTTGGTAAAGCGCCCCATGGTCAGGTTCTCCGCCTCCCCCGCGTCGGTGATAAAGGAATAGTTCAAATTCCCCAGGTCATGATACACCGCGCCGCCGCCCGTGGTCCGCCGGACTACCCGGACGCCGTGGGCCTCCACAAAGGCCCGGTCGATCTCCTCCTCCGCGTTCTGGTTCCGGCCGATCACCACCGTGTTGTCATTCTGCCAGAGAATGAGGTAGTCCCCTTCTATCCTATGGGCCAGCACATATTCCTCAAAGGCCAGATTGTAAAAAGGGTCCTGGGAACCCGTCTCTAAATAGGTCACGCGCATATCCATGGGTCTTCCTTCTTTCTCAAGGCTGAACGCCTCGGATAAAGCCGTCCATCAGTCCCGTCAAATGCTCCTCGATGGTGGCGGCCGCCGCTTTTATGTCCCGGTTTGCAATTTCCTCCAGCAGCCGCTGGTGCCCCTGTTGGAGCTGCTTCAAGCTCTCCGCGTCCGTCAGGGCGGAGACGCTGAACCAGTTCCGCATGTTGCACTGCTCCCATAGCCGCAGCAGCACATGGTTTCCCGTCGCATTGATAATAGCCCGGTGAAAATCCGCGTCACGCCCGGTAAAGTGCCGCAGGTCCCCCTGCCGGGCGCAGTCGTCCATCTCTTCCAAGATCGCTTGAAGCTGGTCTGTCAATGCGCCCAAAGCCTCATCGGACAGCTGCCCGATTGCGTCCCGAATGCTCTTGGACTCCAGGCAGATGCGGACGCTGTAATTGTCCCGGATGTCCTTTTCCGTCAGGGTTCGGACCCGGGAGCCCTTAAAGGGCACCGTCTCCACCAGGCCCTGGGCCTCCAGATCCCGGATGGCCTCCCGAACGGGCCCCTGCGAAACGCCCAGTTCTCTGGCCCAGAAGGTCTCGATGATTTTATCGCCGGGGCGGAGCTCCCCCTCAAAAATCGCGTCCCGGATGGCACTGCGGATCTCCTCGCGGAAAACCTTGCGCTGT
Organism: uncultured Oscillibacter sp.; assembly: GCF_950073225.1. Taxonomy (NCBI): domain Bacteria; kingdom Bacillati; phylum Bacillota; class Clostridia; order Eubacteriales; family Oscillospiraceae; genus Oscillibacter; species uncultured Oscillibacter sp. The sequence goes on along the minus strand of NZ_CATMPS010000023.1, from coordinate 25,930 downwards.
GGAGGCGAGGCGTTTACTCTCTCCATATCGAACCACCTTATTGATAATTGATAATTCTATTATAAGGTCCGCCCCGCCGAAAGTCAACCGCCCCTGGTCTTTTCACATATCCCACAAAAGAGCGTTCGAGATTTCGTCATATTATAAATTATAAATTATTGATAATCTATAATATGCGTGTTAGAATGAAACCATCTTGAAAAGCGGAGGTGTCCCTTCTATGATCGACAAACAGACCGGTCTTTGGATCTACAACAAGATGAACGAGATCCGGGACTTCGAGGAGACGGCGTGGACGCTGTTCACGGAGAATAAGCTCCGGGGCTCCGTTCACCTTTACACCGGCGAGGAGGCTGTGGCGGCATCCGTGTGCGCCCAGCTGACGGACGAGGACCTCATCGCCTCCACCCACCGGGGCCACGGCCACTGCATCGCCAAAGGTGCGGAGCTGGACCGGGCCCTGGCGGAGCTGATGGGCAAGTCCGACGGCTACTGCAAGGGCCGCAGCGGCTCCATGCACATCGCGGACTTCTCCAAGGGCAACCTGGGGGCCAACGCCATTGTCGGCGGCGGCATCCCCATCGCCACCGGCGGCGCCCTGGCCCTGAAGATGCAGAAAAAGCCCAACGTGGCGGTGGCCTTCTTCGGCGACGGCGCCAGCAATCAGGGCACCTTCCATGAGTCCATCAACCTGGCCGCTGTGTGGAAGCTCCCCTGCGTCTACGTGGTGGAGAACAACCAGTTCGGCATGACCGTCCCCGTGTGGCAGTCCACCTCCGTGGAGGACATCTCCGTCCGGGGCGCGGCCTACGGCATCCCCGGCGAGACGGTGGACGGCAACGACGTAGTGGCCGTCTACGAAGCCTTCGCCCGGGCCAAGGAGCGTGCCCTTAAAGGCGGGGGGCCCAGCATCATCGAGTGCAAGACCTACCGCTGGCGGGGCCACTGGACCGGCGACCCGGAGGTCTACCGCACCCGGGAGGAAGTGGAGGACTGGAAGGAGAACCGGGACCCCATCAAGCGCTTCCGGGACTACCTCATCAAGCACAAGCTGGCCTCCAAAAAGGAGCTGGGCGAAATTGACCAGGCCGCCGCCAAGAAGATGGAAGCGGCTGTGGAGTTCGCCATGAACAGCCCGGAGCCCGATCCGGCCCATGTTCTGGACGACGTGTTTTATGAAGGGTAAGGAGGGATTTGACAATGGCTAAACTGACTTACGCCCAGGCGATCCGGAAGGTAATCCAGGAGGAGATGCGCCGGGACGAAACCGTCTTCGTCATGGGCGAGGACGTGGAAAAGCTGGGCGGCGTCTTCGGCACCACCCGGGACCTCTATAAGGAATTCGGCACCGACCGCATCCGCAACACCCCCATCTCCGAGTCCGCCATCGTGGGCGCGGCCCTGGGCGCGGCCTGTGCGGGCATGCGGCCCGTGGCGGAGCTGATGTACTGGGACTTCGCCTTTGTGGCGGCGGACCAGATTTTCAACCAGATGGCAAAGACCCGCTATGTCTTCGGCGGCAACGCCAAGATTCCCATGGTCCTCCGCAGCCAGCAGGGCACGGGCCGGGGCAATGCCGCCACCCACTCCCAGTCTTTGGAGAGCATCTTCATGCACATTCCGGGCCTGAAGGTGGCCTGCCCCTCCACCCCCGCCGAGGCCGCCGGCCTCCTCCGCACCGCCATCCGGGACGACAACCCCGTCTGCTTCTTCGAGCACAAGGCCCTCTACATCACCAAGGGCGAGGTACCCGACGACCCGGAATTCATGATTCCCTTTGGCAAGGCCGACGTGAAGCGGGAGGGCACGGACGTGACCATCGTCGCCAACCTCCTCTACGTCGGCCGGGCCCTGGAGGCGGCGGACGAGCTGGCGAAAGGCGGCATCTCCGCCGAGGTTATCGACCCCCGAACCCTGGTGCCCTTTGACTATGACACGATTGCGGACAGCGTGAAGAAGACGGGCCGCCTGGTGGTGGTACATGAGGCCCACCAGACCAACGGCTGGGGCGCCCAGGTGGTGTCCCAGGTGGGGCAGATGGTCTTCCCGTACCTGGACGCCGCCCCGGTGCACATCGGCGCCAAGGCCTGCCCCCTGCCCTTCAACCCCGGCCTGGAGGCGGCGGTTATCCCCAGCGTGAAGGAAATTGTGGATGCCTGCAAAGCCGCGTGCTACCGCTGAGAAAGGAGCTCTGACTTATGGCAACAATCGTTATCATGCCCAAGCAGGGCCTCATGATGGAGGAGGGCACCATCACCAGCTGGCTGAAAAAAGAGGGCGAGGCCGTTACAGCCGGAGAGCCCCTCTTTGAGATGGAGACCGACAAGCTGACCATCACCATGGACGCGGAGGCCTCCGGCACCCTGCTGAAAATCCTCCACCCCGAGGGGGACGTGGTGCCCATCACCCAGCCCATCGCCGTCCTGGGCGAGCCCGGCGAGGACGTTTCCGCCCTGGTGGGCGGGGACGCGGCCCCCGCTCAAGCCGCCGCTCCGGCGGAAGCTGCCCCCGCCCCGGCCGCGGAAGCTCCCGCCGCGCCCGCCGTGGAGCGGGCTCCCGGCGAACGGGTCTTCTCCTCTCCCCGGGCCCGGCTCCGGGCGGAGGAAAACGGCGTGAACATCGCCGCCGTCCCCGGCTCCGGCCCCGACGGGCTGGTCATTGAGCGGGACGTAAACGCCTACATGGCGAACAAGCCCGCCGTCACTCCCCTGGCGGCGAACATCGCCAAGGCCCAAGGTGTGGACCTCTCCGGCGTCACCGGCACCGGCTCCAACGGAAAAATCAAGGTCTTCGACCTGCCCGGCGGCTCTCCCGCTGCGGCTCCCGCCGCCCAAGAGTCCCCTGCGGCTGTCCAGCAAAGCCGGGACACTCGCACAGAAAAAATGTCCGGCATGCGCAAGGCGATTTCCCGGAACATGCTGGCCAGCAAGGAAACCAACGCCCAGACAAACCACCGGATCAAAGTGGACATGACCGCCGCCATCGCCCTGCGGAAGCAGTACAAGGACCTGGGAATCAAGATCTCCTACAATGACATCATCGTCCGGGCCTGCGCCAAGGCCCTGGCGGATATGCCCATTGTCAACGCTTCCGTGGAGGGAGACAGCATCCTGTACCACGACTATGTGAACGTGGGGACCGCCGTCTCCGTCCCCGGCGGGCTGATCGTCCCGGTCATCAAGGACGCGGACATCATCGGCCTGAGCGGCATCGCCGCCCGGTCTGCCGAGCTGATTGAGAAGGCCCGTGACGGCAAACTCACCGACGCGGACTATCACGGCGGCACCTTCACGGTCTCCTCCCTGGGGATGTTCGATCTGGACGACTTTGTGGCCATCATCAATCCGCCGGAGTCCGCCATCCTGGCGGTGGGCAAGATCGCCAAGACCCCGGTGGTGGTTACCAATGAAGAGGGAGAGGGAGAGGACGCGATTGTTATCAAGTCCATGTGCGCCCTGTGCCTGAGCTACGACCACCGGATCATCGACGGGGCCGAGGCTGCGAAGTTCCTCCAGAAGGTGAAGAACTACCTGCAAAACCCCGTACTGCTCATTTAAGGAGGGCCGACATATGCAGAAATTTGACGCGGTCGTCGTGGGCGGCGGCCCCGGCGGCTATGAGTGCGCCATCCGCCTGGCCCAGAACGGCCTGAACACCGCCCTGGTGGAGGAGGCGGAGCTGGGCGGCACCTGCCTAAACCGGGGCTGCATCCCCACCAAGACCCTCCTTCACTCCGCCGACGTGTACTATGAGGCGAAAAACGGGGCCGCTTTCGGTGTCACCGCCAGGGACGTGTCCTTCGATTACGCGAAAATTATCGAGCGGAAAAACGCCGTCTCTAAGCAGCTGAGCAACGGCATCGGCTTCCTGGAAAAGAGCCACGGCGTTACCGTCATCCGGGCCCACGCCACCCTCACCTCCCGGACCACTGTGGAACTGGACAATGGCGAGACTCTGGAGTGCAGACACCTGATCGTAGCCACCGGCTCCAGCCCCGCCCGGATTCACATTCCCGGCGTGGACCTCCCCGGTGTGGTGGATTCCACGGGCCTCTTGAACATGACCGCTTGCCCCAAACACATCGTCATCGTGGGCGGCGGGGTCATCGGCATCGAGTTCGCCACCTTCTATTACCGCCTGGGCGTGAAGGTCACCGTGGTGGAGATGCTGGACCGGGTGCTGGGACCCCTGGACAAGGATATCACGGACTTTGTGGAGGCCGAGCTGAAAAAGAACGGCGTGGAGCTGGTCCTGGGCGTCAAAGTGGAATCCATCGAGCCCGGCCTGAAGGTGAATTACGCCTCCGTCAAGGACGGGGCCAAGGGCACGGCGGAGGGCGACGTGGTCCTCATGGCCGGAGGCCGGATTCCCAACACCAGGAGCATCGGCCTGGAAACCCTCGGCGTAAAGATGGACCGGAAGGGCTTTGTGGAGATCGACGGCCTCTGCCGGACCAATGTCCCCGGCGTGTACGCCATCGGCGACATCAACGGCAAGATGCAGCTGGCCCATGTAGCCTCCGCCCAGGGCCTGCTGGCTGCCGACCACATCGCCGGAAAGCCCTGCAAGCAGCTGAATCTGAACCGCATCCCCTCCTGCGTCTACTGCAATCCGGAAACGGCCATGGTGGGCCTCACCGAGGAGCAGGCCCGGGCCGCAGGCAGGGACGTGGGCACCGGCGTGTTCAATCTCTCGGGCAACGGCAAAGCCCTGACCATGGGGGAGAACAAGGGGCTGGTAAAGTTCGTCTTTGATAAAGCCACCGACGAAATCCTGGGCTTCCATGTCATCGGCCCCCGGGCCACGGACCTGGCGGCGGAAGTGGCCGCCGTGATGGAATGCGAGGGCACGATTTCCGAAATCGGCAGCACCGTCCACCCCCACCCGACGGTGAGCGAGGTGGTCATGGAGGCGGCCCACGCCTGCCATGGAACCTGCGTCAACGCGCCGAAGGTTCGCAGATAAGTGGAACAGGGCTCCGGCAAAGGCCGGGGCCCCGTAAAAATACGACAACCATGCCTTAAACTCGTCCAGCGAAATGACCTCCCGGTCACAGTCCCTCTTACTGGTTTTTGCCGCTTTGTGCCAGTCGGCAAACTGCTCCTCCGTGAGCTTCCCTGCCTTGATCCAGGCGAAGCGGCGACGGTACTCCCGGAAAACCTGATCGCTCCTGCGGCTCTCCGCCGCCTCTGAACGGGTGCGGTGCTCCGGCAGAGTTTCCCAGATGCGCTGGGACGGCTGCAATACTCCGCTGTAATCCGCCCGGTGATGGGGGAGTACCTCCCGCAGTTCCTGCATCGGCGAATAGGGATTTCCCGTTTGACGCACTTCCGGAGAGAGAAGTCTATCAAGTCACGGATGTTCGGAAAAAGAAGCAAAAAGCTCTCTATGACGCGCTGGCGGATGTGGCAGCTCTGGCCCAAGCCAAGGTGCTCTACGAGGAAGGACTGTCCGGCATGGAAACGGAGTTCTCCCGGTACATGGAGGCAGAGGCTGTTCTGGAGCAGGGCGGTGTTCCTCGTGAACAGCTCACGGCGCAGAGGACGGTATCCGTAAAACAGCTGCAAGAAGAACCAACAATCGGCAGACTGTCAGACAGAATTGGGACAAGCAGATGCCCAGCATGATATAACTGGGCATGCCCGTTTGATTTAGATTAGATGGTACCTGCTCCGCAGATACCGCTTCGGGCTTAGTTTTCTCAATAACGTTTACCGTTTCAAGTTCTCCGATCATGGTCTGATACCCCTGCTCTGGATGCTGGAGCAGAACCCCGGCCTTCGCACCGTCTGCCTCTGCCTGGATCACGACGAGGCGGGCATCGAGGCCAGCGGACGGCTGGCAGAGCTCCTCCATGAACACGGCTATGACAATGTGGGGATGCTCCAGTCCGAACACAAGGACTGGAACGAGGATCTCAAGGCCCGGCGTGGTCTCCCTGCTCAGGAGGCGGAGGAGCATCCCCAGCTCATTGCCGCTTCGGAGGTCTGCGGCAGGATCGGAGTCTACATGGAGGAGTGTGTCATTCCAGAACGGGTAGGCCGTGAGCTGACAAATGCGCTCTGCGGATATGAGATGAATCTCCGCAGGGACTACCCGGAGGGAGCCATGACCTGCATCGAGCTGGCCTCCGCGCTGGCTCTGTACGCCTATGGCCGGGGGCTGCGTCAGCTGAGTGAACCACATAGCAGTGAGGAACTGTTAGAGCAACTGCGGAGCTGTATCCATCCCCACCAGAATCGGAGCAGCTTGAACAGCCGCACCGCTGTGTTGGCGGAACAGGCTCATGCTGTTTTGAAGCTGGCCTCCAAGCCTGGCATCCGCAGTGAGGCGGAAAAACGACAGCTGACGGAAGGCTGGCTGGAGCTGGCGCTGTCCTGCGCAAAGATATCCGTCAAGTATGAGGCGGACGTTTTGAAACAGCAGCAGAAACAGGAACAAGCGGCACTGCAACAAGAAATGGGGTGAATTTATGACGCCGCAGACGATCATGTTAATTTTACTGGCGGGCGGGATGCTTCTGCTCATCGCCGCCGCCACGCACTTCTCCGGAAGTGGGAATCTGGACAACATCAAGTCCAAGACGGTTGGCGACGGCCAGCATGGAACCGCCCGCTGGGCCAACAGGAAGGAGATCCAGCAGACCTACCGGCACATCCCCTTCCATGTGAGCGAGTGGCGCTCCGGCAAGAATCTGCCTAAAGCACAGGGGCTGGTGCTGGGCTGTGTCGGGAAGAAGAACGCCGTCACTGCCCTGGTGGACACGGATGACATCCACTGCCTGATGATCGGCGCGTCCGGCGTGGGCAAGACGGCGTTCTTTCTCTACCCCAACATGGAGTACGCCTGCGCCAGCGGGATGAGCTTTCTGGCCCTTGATACCAAGGGCGATCTCGCCCGGAACTATGGAGCCGTGGCCTTACAGCACTATGGCTACAAGGTGGCGGTAATCGACCTGCGCAATCCCACCAGGTCTGATGGATACAACCTCCTCACACTCATCAACCGCTACATGGATATCTGCCGGGAACAGCCGTCCAATCTGGCGGCGAGGGCAAAGGCGGAGAAGTACGCTAAAATCCTGGCCAAGACCATCATAAACCCGGAAGGAGACTCTTCCAACTACGGGCAGAACGCATTCTTTTACGATTCAGCGGAGGGGCTGCTCACTGCGGTCGTTCTCCTGCTGGCGGAGTATCTTCCGCCCACAGAGGAGGCTCCCCAGGAGCGCCGGCACATCGTCAGCGTGTTCAAGCTGGTGCAGGATCTGCTGGCGCCCAGCAAGACCAAAGGCAAGAACGGTTTTCAGGTTCTGATGGACTCTTTGCCCGACACGCACAAGGCACGGTGGTTCGCCGGAGCCGCTCTCAACTCGGCGGAACAGGCCATGGCCTCGGTCATGTCCACGGTGCTGTCCAGGTTGAACGCCTTCACCAGCAGGATATTGTTGACGATGGTGACGATCACGATGGACAGCTGCGTCAGAAAGCTGGACGCGCCCAGCGCCATGACCTGCTTCAGCAGCCTCCAGTCCAGCCGGAAGCTGCTGAGGGATATGCGGAAAGACCGGCTTCTGGTCAGATAAGCCGCGCAGATGCAGAAGCTGACAAACTGTCCCAAAATGGTGGCATAGGCCGCGCCCTTGATGCCCATGTCCAGTACGAAAATGGCCACCGGGTCGCCGATGATATTCAGCACCGCCCCCGCCAGCATGGCTCCCATGGCGTACTTGGGACTGCCATCCGCACGGATAATGGAGGCCATCGTATTCTGTGCAAGGGCCAGAGGTATCATCGTATAAATGATGAATCCATAGTCGTGGGCCAGCGCCAGATTTGCGTCAGTCGCGCCAATCAGCCGAAGGAGGACGTCTCCCCAGATGTAGCTGATGAGAATGAGCGTCGCACCGCCCAAAAAGGAGCAGAGGATGCTGTTGCCCACGCTGCGGTGAATGTGTTCGGTTTCGTTTTTTCCCAGGGATACGCTGAGAGCCGCCGCCGCGCCGTCGCCGAAGAACAGCGAAATGCCCCAGCCGATGACTGTGACCGGGAAGATCACACCTGTGGCGGCATTGCCCAGGTAGCCCACGCCGTTGCCCACAAAAATCTGGTCAACGATGTTGTACAGGCAGGAAATAATAAGGGAAAAAATACAGGGGACAGTGACCTTTAAGTAACCGTTCATAACAAATTGGGAAAGGAGCCGTCATGGAACAGACCGTACAGCGGGAACGGAAGATACGCATCATCCCCGCCACGAAGCCGGTATCAACCTCTGGACGGGCCTCCGGCAGCAAGCAGCGGGTGGCCGCCTACTGCCGGGTGTCCACCGGCAGCGAGGAGCAGCTCACCAGCTACACCGCCCAGAAAGCCTACTTCACCCAGAAGATCGGTGAGAACCCCGATTGGGAGATGGCCGGTATTTTCGCTGACAAAGGCATAACCGGCACAAGCATGAAAAAGCGGACGGAGTTCAAGCGAATGATCGCCGCCTGCAAACGGGGCCGAATCGACCTGATCCTCACCAAATCCCTCTCCCGCTTCGCCCGGAATACGGTGGACAGCCTGGAAATGGTGCGGATGCTCCGGGCCAACGGCATCGGTGTGATCTTTGAAAAGGAAAATATCAATACGCTGACGGAGTCCAGCGAGTTCCTGATCACCCTGTTCAGCGGATTTGCCCAAGCGGAGAGCGAGTCCATCAGCAAAAACGTGATCTGGGGCATCCAAAAGAGCCGGGAGGCAGGGAACGTCCCCTTCCAGTACCAGAAGCTGTTGGGCTACCGGCGGGGGCCTGACGGTCAGCCGGAGATCATCCCGGAGGAGGCGGAGACGGTAAAGCGTATCTTCCGCCGCTACTTGGACGGGTGTAGCCTGGGCCAGATCAAAGCGGAGCTGGAGAAGGACAAGGTTCCCACCTCCTGCGGGGTTCAGAGCTGGACATATCAGGTGATCCACAACATCCTGGTCAATGAAAAATACATTGGCGACGCCCTGCTGCAAAAGACATATACCACCGACTGTATCAGCAAGACGGTAAAGAAAAACCAGGGAGAGCGCCCCATGGTGTATGTGGAGAACAATCACCCGCCCATCATTCCGAAAGAGATCTTCTATCAGGTACGGGAGGAGATGGCCCGCAGGGCCAGCAAGCGGAAGGTGATGCAGAAAACGGGCAAGACCGAGCAGGGTAAATACTCCGCCAAATACGCCCTGTCCGAACTGCTGGTGTGCGGGGAGTGCGGTACGCCATACAAGCGGTGTAGCTTGTTCCATTGCCCATCCTCCTAATTTTCACCGCAAAGCTGCTGCCCCTGCCCACCTCGCTGTCAACAGAAATATCGCCGCCCACAATATCTACCACACGCTTGACCAGGGCCAGCCCCAGGCCGTTGCCCTGCGCGGCGTGAGAGGTGTCGCCCTGATAGAACTTCTCGAAAATGCGTTCACCTACCTCTGGAGGGATACCACAGCCAGTGTCCGTGATCCGCACCACAGCAAAGTCCTCCACCCCCTCCAAGCTGACCGCAACACGCCCGCACACCGGAGTGAATTTCAATGCGTTGGAGATGAGATTATTCCATACCAGCATCAGCAGCTCCGCATCGGATTCAATCAGCACATCCTCCGCCAAATCAGTTTCCAGCTCAATATCCTTTCCCTCCCAGGCATCCTCAAAAGATAAAAGGCACTGGCAAAGCTGTTCTCCCAGATCATAGACCGTTTTTTCCGGGTAAATCTGTTGATTTTCCAGCTTGTTCAGCTTCAGAATATTTGTGATGAGGTCCGACAGGCGGCAGGATGCGTCCACAATCGTTTTGGCGTATTCTGCCCGCTGCTCCTCCGGAAGATTTGCCTGCTGAAGCATGACCGCGTAATTCTGAATGACCGCCAGAGGTGTTTTCAATTCATGGGAAACATTGGCGATAAAATCCGTGCGCAGCGTCTCGATGCCGGACAGTTCCTGTACCATGCGGTTAAAATAGTTAATGGTGACATTAAAGCTATCTTGGGCGTTCAGTCCCCGGACCGGCTGGATGCGTACCGACAGATCGCCAGCCATGACCTTCTCCGCAGCGGCGGCAATCCGCCGGACAGGCCGCGTAACGGTATACCAGCGCCGGACACCGTCAATCAATGTGCAAAGCAGACTGATGAGCACCACATTGCCAAAGGTGAGCTTTGCCGCGCTTTCGATATTTTCCTTGGAGAACACGACTCCCATGCTCCGCTGCATCTCAAGCAGGAACAGCTCCAGACAGCAGGTGGCCACAAAGGAGATCAGCAGAAAAAACGGAACACAGTTCCAGACCGAACGGAGCAGGAGAAGAATTCGGTCTTTCCTCATTTCAACACCGCCTTATAGCCCAGTCCCCGCACGGTGACAATTTCAAAGGCATCACAACCCGAAAACTTGTCCCGCAGCTTGGTTATATACACATCCACAGCCCTGGGCGCGGTGGACGTCTCCACATCCCAAAATTCGTCCATGAGCTGTGTGCGGGTGAACGCCTTTTTCGGGTAGGAGAGCAGCTTATAGAGGATGTTAAACTCCCGATGGGTAAGGGGGCTCTCCGTTCCATCCAGATAAGCCGTGCGCTCGTCCGCGTCCAATACCAGACCGCCTGCCTCCAGCCTGTGGCTGCTGGCGATCCTGGCCCGCCGCAGCAGCGCCCCGATCCGGAGAAACAATTCATCCAAGTGGATGGGTTTCACCATATAATCGTCAATGCCCGCTCGGTAGCCCCGTTGCTTGGAGGCGAAATCATCCCGCGCCGTCATGAACAGGATGGGGACGTTGGTGTCCAGCTCCCGCACGGTCTGGGCAAATTCAAAGCCATCAACGCCAGGCATCATGATATCGGAAATAATCAAGTCAAAGGCAGCGGCATACATGGCGTCATAGGCATCGGTGGCGTTCAGGCAACCGGCCGCCTCATAGCCGCTCTGATTCAGGAATGTGCAGACCGACCGGTTAAGTTCCTTGTCGTCCTCAACCACCAATATTTTGAACATAAGCGTTCCTCCACAAGCTGTTTTGCCTATTATAGCATAGAACTGTTAAAGTTTTGTTTGCGTTTTTTACGCTTTTTCAAAAATTTATAAAAAATCTGACCTGCGCCAAGCGGAATGGCACAGGTCAGACCGGCTGTCAGGGTTCTTCTATCTTTTTACCTGCCGCTATCCGGGCTGCCTGCTCAGATGCGCGTTTTTCCGTCTCCGCCCGGGCGCTTTCCTCACGGGCCGCCTGCTCCGCTGCCAGCCGCTCCTTGGCCTCCTCAACGGTCTCGCCCTCATGGGTCAGGTACTTTGCCACAAACCAGTCCTCTACCTTTTGAAACCCACCGACGGCCCCCGCCTCAATTTTCTTGTAGCCGCCCACCACGCCGTCCTCGATCTTCTGAAATCCGCTGGTGACAATTTCTGCAATCTCCCCATTTGCGTTTTTCAAATCTGCCATTTTGATTTCCTCCTGGTATATTCAATCATTTTTCCGAAAATGGGTAGCCGCTGTAATCATAGCGGCAACAGCCGCAAAAGCGGCGCCGATAGCTGCGGCAATAGTAAACGCTTTTTTCATGAGTACTTCTCCTTTGTTATTTCAAGCCCTTGCAGACGGGAATCAGGCACAACAGCAGAATGATGCCAACAATTCCCACCGCAATGCCAGGGATCATCATGTTCCAAACCATGGTCATGCACATTCCAATGCCGAATACGACGGTGGAAAAGATACCAAACAATGTAGTCGCAATAGCTTTGCCGCTGAATACGATGGCAGGCTTGCCGTCCATTTTGCGGCGGACGAGCAGCATAACCAGCAGCACCACCAGCCCTACGGCCCCTATTACAACGCCCTGAGTCATGGCGTTCCACTCCGGCAGAAGGGCCATGCACATCCCCAAGGCGAACAGGATGCCGCCCACCACACTCATCATCAGGGTCACAAAATCCTTTTTCTTCATGTCTGAAAACCTCCGGTCGTTTTGATTTCAAGTGCGGTTACACTTGTTGGACGTATCATACCCCCCGATTGTTTTTGCAAGGTTTGAAAAGTGTTTGAGAATTGTTAAAATACAAAAAAGCACCGATGTGACTGATAGAAATCACACCGGTGCTTTTCTATTTATGGCAGCAGGGTACTCTCCAGGTCCGCCAGCATCAAATCCAGCGCGGTGACGCCGCCCTCGGCGGTGTACCACACAGCGGGATGGTCCAGATACACAATGTGCCCGTTTTTGTAGGCATCCGTTCCCATGACCAGCTCATTCTCCATGATCTCCTGGGCGAGCTGTGCGCCCTCTTTGGCAAGGGCGGTGTCACGGTCCATGACAAAGATGTACTCCGGGTTTTTGTCCACGATGAACTCAAAGGACGCCTCATTTCCGTGGGTGGAGGTATCAATGTTGGCATCCACGCCCACATTTTCAAATCCGATCTCCACGCCGATGATGGAGCAGCGGCCATCGTTGCCCAGGACGTTAAAGCCGCCGCTGGTACACAGGCCCACAATAGCATTCTTGCCCTCGGCAAAGGCTTTCAGCGTCTCAAGACGGCTGTCAAATCCCTCCATCAGCGCTGCTACCTGATCTTCCAGACCAAACATGGAAGCAATGGTGGCGGCATTTTTATGGACAGACTCCACCACGCCAAGGCTGCTGTCGGTAGCCAGATAGACCACGGGCGCGATTTCGCTGAGCGCGTCATAGGACTTGCTCAGACGCCCGCCGATGAAGATCACATCAGGCTCACAGACCATGACCGCCTCTAAATCGGCTTCTTTGATAGTGCCGAGGTTGGCAATATCATCACCCGTCACATAGCTTTGCAGATAGTCCAAGTGGATAGAGGCGGAGCCGACCACACGATCTCCCACGCCCAACGCATCCAGAATGTCCAGACTGGCCATATCCAGAACGGCGATGCGCTGGGGGTCATAGGGAACTTCCAGCTCCGCAGACTCCCGATTGCCGTTCAGGCTGGTGATGGTGATGGTTTCAGGAGCGGCGGGAGTTGAGGGTGTTTCAGAGGGAGCCGATTGATCGGAAACCGGAGCTGTACTGTTCTCCTGCTGGTTCGTATCAGGCGCACCGCCGGCCTGTCCGCCGCAGGCGGCGAGGCCAAGCACAAGCATGGCAGAGAGGAACAGGGACATCAATTTTTTCATAGTGTAATTCTCCTTTTCAATAAAAGTACCGAAAAATATGGGGGCTTAATAGTAGATGGACAGCGGACGGCCCGCGATCTCCATAATCTCAAAGTCCACGCCGTACACCTGGGATAGATTTTCCTTGGTCATCACCTCCTTTACCGTGCCGAACTTGGCAATCCTGCCGTCCTTAAACGCACAGATATAATCAGAATAGAATGCCGCGTAGTTGATCTCGTGCAGCACTAAAATCACCGTCTTGCCCAGCTCATCGCAGAGGCGACGGACGATTTTCATCATGTTGGTGGCGTGGTAAATATCCAGATTGTTGGTCGGTTCATCCAACAGAACATACTCTGTGTCCTGGGCAATCACCATGGCGATATACGCCCGCTGGCGCTGGCCGCCGGAAAGCTCGTCAATAAACTGATCCTCAAAGGCCCCCAATTCCATGTAGGAGATGGCCCGGTCGATGATCTCCTGGTCCTCCGCCGTGGTCCGCCCCCCGGAATAGGGAAAGCGTCCAAAAGTCACCAGCTCCCGAACCGTCAGCTTCATCTGGATATTGTTGGTCTGTGTCAGGATGGCCAGCCGTTTGGACAGCTCCCGGCTTTTCCATTTCCCGATGTCCGAACCTTCAAAATCCACCGTTCCGCCGTCCCGCGCGATCAGCCGGGAGATGATGCCCATGACGGTTGATTTTCCCGCTCCGTTGGGTCCAATCAAAGAAATCACTTTCCCTTTGGGAATGGCGAAGCTGACCTGGTTTACCACCGTTTTCCCATCGTACCGCTTGGTCAATTCTTTTACCTGCATGGTCAAGTCCTCCTGTTGGTAAGAAGTAAATAGAGGAAATACACGCCGCCGCCCACTGTAATAAATACGCTGACCGGGATCGTATAAGAGTAGGCGTGTTCCACAAGGAGCTGACCGCCCACTAATACGATCATGCCGAACAAAGCGGAGCCGAGAATCAACTGCGTGTGGCGATAGGTTTTCAATAGCTGCCGGGACAGGTTGGCGATGATGAGGCCAAGAAAGGAGATGGGGCCAACCATGGCGGTAGCCACAGCAATGCACAGCGTGACCCCCAGCAGCAGGCGGCGGACGCACCGGTCATAGTCCACGCCCAGGTTAATGGCCTGATCCTTCCCCAGCGTAATCACGTCCAGCAGGGCCAGCTCTCTCCGAAGGGCAAAAACAATAGCCGCCAGCACGAACAGCGATATGACAATGATCTCTGAGTTGATGTTGCTGAAGCTGGCCACCAGGGTCGCCAGAAGATTGTCGTACTCATTGGGGTCCATCACGCGGGTGAGGGTACTCTGGATGCTGGAAAAGAAAGAGGATAAAACTGTGCCGATGAGCAGTACATAGAGTACATTGTGCTTTGTCTTTTTGAACAGGAAACTGTAAACCACCGTTGCCACTACGCCCATCAGCACCAAGTCCACTGCAAACGAGCAGTTTGCGTTTGCGGCCAGAATACTGCCGGACCCCGCCGCAAAGACAACGGCGGTATGGATCAGCGTATAGAGGGAGTTCATACCCAGCAGGCAGGGGGTTACGATGGTATTGTTGATAACAGACTGAAACACGATAGACGCCCCGCCAATGGCAAAAGCGGTAATGAGCATAACGATCAATTTGGGAGAGCGTATCTTCATCGCATACTGAAATAGCTTTGCGTTGTCAAAATGTACGCCCACCAGCATATACCCTGCGGCGCACAACAGGACGAGCGCGGCAAGGACCGCCAACTTCTGCCGGTTGGCGCGCACTGCCTTTGTATTCATGCCGCACCGCCCCCTTTCCTGCTCAGGCGAATTGCTTTCCGCCCATGGCTGAGACGATAGAGCAGCAGGGCCACAAAAAGGACGCTTCCAATGATGCCGACGATCAATTCAATGGGCAGCTCATACGGAAAGATCACCATTCGGCCCACCATGTCGCACACCAGCACAAATAACGCTCCAAACAGGGCCGTATCGATCAATGTACCACGGATTTTATCTCCCTTGAACATCGCCACCAGATTGGGGACGATCAGGCCGATGTAGGAGATGGAGCCTACCACCACAACGATGGAGGCGGTGATCATCGCGGCAATCGTCAGCCCCAGGAACAGCACAAAGTTATATGGAACGCCGAGATTTTGTGAAAAGTCTTTCCCCATACCCACGATGTTGAAATGATTTGCAAACAAAAAGGCCAGCACCACCAGCGGAACCGTCAGCCAAACGATCTCATACCGTCCCCGCAGGACCATGGAGAAGTGGCCTACCAGCCAGGTAGAGAGCGCCTGCGTCATTTCATACTTGTACGCCAGATAATTTGTAATGCCGCCGATCACATTGCCGAACATGATGCCCACCAGCGGAACCATCACCACGTCCTTAAACTGGATGCGCTGAATGAACCAGACGAATATCCAGGTGCCGAGGACCGCAAAAGCAAAGGAAAATATGGCCCTCCCCCATAGGGTGGAATTGGGCATGAACAGCAGCGCCAGCAGGATACCGAACTGTGCGGAGGAAATGGTGGCCCCTGTGGTCGGAGAGACAAACTTGTTCATGCAGAGCTGCTGCATAATCAGGCCCGCCACACTCATGCCGATGCCGGTACAGAGAATTGCCAGGAGACGGGGCAGGCGGGAGATCAGGAATACTTCCAAATGCTCTCGGTCCCCCTGCAAAAGCCCTGATAAATCTACGTCCAGAACGCCAATAAACAGCGACCAAACGGCCAGCACCAGGAGCAGAGCGAACAAAACAATCGTAGTCAAATGTTTTTTAATGACAGCCACCTCCGCGAAAGTTAGTTATAGCTAACTATAAGGTACAAAGGAATGCGTCAGACGGCAATCTGAGAGACTCGCCCATCACGACGCACAGCGAAGTCAGTATAACACACTGGATTAGTCATACACAACCGCATGATTGAACAAGAAAAAAGCGGACAGAATGTGAAATTTTATCTATTATCTCTATAACCATCCAAGAAAAAAGCATCATATAAAATTTCCAATTTGTCCCTTGACAAAAGTAGCTGACTGTGTTAACGTTTGCTTTGTAGTTAGCAATACCTAACCAAAGTAGCAAGACGACCTCCTACTTTCTTTCTTCCCCCAAGGCTATCTCCCCTTGGGGCTTCTCTGACCGGAAAAGTTAGCTATAGCTAACTACAGCCAAAAATATTCTATAAAGGAGTGTTCGACATGAACAAGATCGCAATCGTATTCTGGAGCGGAACCGGCAACACGGAGGCTATGGCCAATTACATTGCCGAGGGCGTCCGGGCCGCTGGCGGCGAGGCGGAGCTGCTGGGGCCTGGGGATTTCTTGGCCAGTCAGTTCTCCGCTTACAGCGCCGTGGCCTTTGGGTGCCCCGCCATGGGCAGCGAGGTGCTGGAGGAGGCGGAGTTCGAGCCGATGTTTTCCGCTCTGGAGGGTTCCCTCGGCGGCAAGCGGATCGCGCTGTTTGGCTCCTATGGCTGGGGAGACGGCCAGTGGATGCGGGACTGGTGCGCCCGCTGTGACGATGCCGGGGCCAACCTCTTGGACGAAAACGGCCTGACGGTCAACGAGGCCCCGGACGCAGAGGGCGAGGAAGCCTGCAAGGAACTGGGCCGGAAGCTGGCGGCGTGGTGAGCAAGGACATTTCCCGGACCTTTGAGGCCGTGTTGGTCCGGCATTGCGCCCCCACGCTGGCGGGGATGAAACCGGGAAGCATTTTCTGTTTTCATCATTGCTCTCTGGAAGTTTCCCGACAGAAGGTTTGCCAATGGAACAAACAGTTGGAACCCTTTGGCCTTACCGTTCAGATACTTTTGGAGCGGCCCGGTTCCGGTTCGGTAATCGTCTTTGTGTACCGGCATGACCGTTTGGAACAAATGCTGTCTGACGATGCTTACCAGAGCTTTTTGGCGGAGGCCGGATATGAGAGGACAAACCTGGACGGTCTGCTGGAACAGCTTTCATACCGTCTGCGGACGCAGCCGGAGTTTCCCCATGAGATCGGCGTATTCCTGGGATACCCTCTCCGGGATGTGATCGGCTTTATTGAAAACCATGGCCGGAACTTTACCTGCTGCGGCTTCTGGAAATCCTACGGCGATCCGGCGGAAATGCAGGTGTGCTTCGCCTGCTACCGCAGGTGCATCCAGACCTATGTAGCCATGTTTGAGCAGGGAATCCCCATTGAGCGGCTGGCAGTCCCGGCATAAGAGGTGGTGATCAAAGTGGAATTACGGGCTTCCGGGGAGGACTATCTGGAAGCGGTCCTAATTTTAGGCCAGCGCATGGGACAGGTGCGGGCCATTGATGTGTCCCAATACCTGGGCTACGCCAAGACCAGCGTCAGCCATGGACTTCGGCTTTTGCGCCAGGGCGGGTTCCTCACCAGGGACGCGGACGGCTACCTGTACTTGACCGAGGTGGGCCAGGAAACGGCGGAGAAGATCTACGCAAAGCACCGCTTCTTTACCCAATGGCTGATTGATGCGGGCGTTGCGCCGGACACCGCAGAGAAAGACGCCTGCCGCATGGAGCACGCCATCAGCGAGGAAAGTTTTCGTAAGCTGATGCAGGCGCTGGAGCATCCGCAGGAAACTCCTTAATGCGGCATGATTGAATCAAAAGTTTGAAATAGCATACGGTTCGTCTTGACTCCCCGGGTTTTTGACAGATATAATTCACTCAATCCAAGCAAACGTTCATTCCTCATATACCAGCAGTGCCAGCAAAAACGGCGGTTTTCCGTCAGGTGGAGGTGATTCCGATGAAGCAGCACCGGTTCTGGGCCTGGGGCGCCGTCTTTTGCATGGTCATGGTGATGCTCACAGGGTACAAGCGCAAGTAAGAAAAAAATCAGGAGGAACTTCTATGGATTGTGATAAGTGTGTCAAAAACCTGGCTGTCTTTGCGGGCGGGGTACTGTTCGGCTCTGCCGGACTGAAGCTGCTGTCCAGCCGGGATGCGAAAAAAGCCTACACCCACGCCACAGCCGCCGCTCTGCGGATGAAGGAATCGGTCATGGAAACCGTGACCACTGTGCAGGAGAACGCTGCCGACATATTGGCCTCGGCCAAAGACCTCAACGCCCAGCGGGCGGAGCAGGAAGCTGCGGGTGTCTCTGGACAGGCGGAAGAGGCCTGACCCATACACAGGACAGGGGGCCGCGGCCTCCTGTCCTTTGCCCTTGGAGGTTGCAATGAAAATCATCATCAAACACCAAAGCCGGGGCCGTATCCGGGTCCAGATGGCCCAGCCCCGAATGTCTCTGGAGCAGGCCGATCTGCTGGAGTGCTATCTCCAAAAGCTGCCCGAGGTTATCCGTGCTTCCGTCCATGAGCGGACCCGGTGCGCCATTGTGGAATATCAAGGTTCCCAGACGGAGATTCTTTTGGCGTTCAGCCGGTTTTCCTATGAGATGGAGAACCTCCATCCCCCTGTCAGCAGCAGCCGCGCACTGAACCGGACGTATGAGGAAAAGCTGGTGGGCATGGCAGCGGCGAAAGCTGTCTCCGTCCTCTTTTTTCCCTCTCCGCTCCGGATCGCCTATACCGTTTGGAAAGCGATCCCGCACCTGTTTCGGGGTGTGCGCTGCCTCCTGCGGGGACAGATGGTTGTAGAGGTTCTGGATGCCCTCTCTATTGGAATCTCCCTGCTCCGTGGTGATTTCACCACCGCGTCCTCGGTTCGGTTCCTCTT
Organism: uncultured Oscillibacter sp.; assembly: GCF_950073225.1. Classification (NCBI taxonomy): domain Bacteria; kingdom Bacillati; phylum Bacillota; class Clostridia; order Eubacteriales; family Oscillospiraceae; genus Oscillibacter; species uncultured Oscillibacter sp. The sequence continues at coordinate 7,071 of NZ_CATMPS010000023.1, read as the reverse complement.
GGGCCTTGGCGAGCTGCTGGAGGAATGGACCCACAAAAAGTCTGTCAGCGATCTGGCGCAATGTATGTCACTGAACATCGACCGGGTGTGGCTGAGAACGCCCCAGGGGGATGTCCTTACGCCGCTGTCCCAGATCCAGACGGGCGACCAGGTGTGTGTCCGGCTGGGCGGTCTGATTCCTCTGGACGGAGTGATTACAGAGGGCGAGGTCATGGTCAATCAGGCATCTCTCACAGGGGAATCCATTCCGGTCCCCAAGCGGGCGGGCATGACTGTTTACGCTGGGACAGTGGTGGAGGAGGGCGAGTGCGTTCTCCAAGTCTCCGGCCAGTCAGGCAGCAGCCGGTATGACAAGATCGTGGCGATGATCGAACAGTCGGAGTCCCTGAAATCCACAGCGGAGAGCCGCGCGGCAAATCTGGCGGACCGGCTGGTACCCTATACCTTGGCGGGCAGTCTGCTCACTTATTTGCTGACCCGGAATGTCTCCCGCGCCCTGTCTGTTCTCATGGTGGACTTCTCCTGCGCCCTGAAGCTGGCAATGCCCCTGGCTGTCCTCTCCGCCATGCGGGAGGCCGGCGGGTTCCATGTGACGGTGAAGGGCGGCAAGTACCTGGAAACGGTTGCCCAGGCGGACACGGTGGTCTTTGACAAGACCGGCACACTGACCCATGCCTGCCCGGTGGTTGCGGAGGTCATTCCCTTCGGTGGGCAGGACGAGGCGGATATGCTGCGGTTGGCCGCCTGCCTGGAGGAGCATTTCCCCCATTCCATGGCTAACGCGGTCGTCCAGGCCGCGCGGGAGCGGGGGCTGTCCCATGAGGAAATGCACTCCGAGGTGGAGTACATTGTGGCTCACGGTATTGTCAGCGAAGTCAATGGCCGGCGTGTGATTATCGGAAGCACCCACTTTGTCTTTGAGGACGAACATTGTGCCATTCCAGAGGGGGAACAGGAGCGTTACGATTCTCTGCCAAATCAATATTCCCATCTGTATCTGGCCATCGGCGGCGTGCTGTCCGCTGTGGTCTGTATCTCCGATCCCCTGCGACCAGAGGCGGGATCTGTGATCCGGCAGCTTCGCGGGTTGGGCATCCGGCGGGCCGTTATGCTCACCGGAGACAGCGAGCGCACCGCCGCCGCCATTGCCGCAGAGGTAGGGGTGGACGAATACCATGCGGAAATTCTGCCTGCGGATAAGGCCAGCTTTGTGGAGGCGGAACGGGCGAAAGGCCATACGGTCATCATGATCGGGGATGGCATCAACGATTCCCCGGCACTGTCCAAGGCCAATGTGGGCATTGCTATCAGTGACGGCGCGGCCATTGCCAGAGAGATTGCGGACATCACCATTGCGGCGGATGATCTCCATGAGCTGGTCAGCCTGCGGCGGATCGCTGGCAAACTAACCGTGCGTATCCGCTCCAATTACCGCTTTGTCATGGGCTTCAACGGCTCCCTGATTGCCCTTGGAGCATTTGGCGTCCTGCCTCCGGCTACCTCCGCCATGCTGCATAACCTCTCTACGTTAGGCGTCAGCCTGCGGAGCATGACGAATCTGCTGGAGCCAAGTTGAAACAGCATAGGGAAAACCGGCCCCATAAGCCTTGGGGCCGGTTTTCCCTATGCTGTCAGATTGATTTCAAAGGACAATTTTCACAGCTAATGTTGTCTTTTCCACCAGCGGCATGGGCTTTGATTTTTTCAAAAGTCTCATCACTCAGATCATGCTCTACTTTGCAGGCGTCCGCCGCCGCTGTCTCCGGGGAAATGCCCAACTGAATAAAAACCTGCGTCAGCAGCTTGTGCCTGTCATAGATACGCTGGGCAATTTCTTCACCGGGAGGCAAAAGCGTAATATAGCCGTCATCGTCCATGTGGATATATCCGTTCTCCCGGAGATTTCGCATTGCGATGCTGACGCTGGGCTTGGAAAAGCCCAATTCATGGACAATATCAATGGAGCGCACCATCCCATGATCTTCCCGGAGTTTTAAGATCGCCTCTAAATAGTCCTCAGCCGATTCGTGGATATTCACAAAAAATCCTCCTTCCACGGAAACCTCTGTGCATAGGTTAGCACATTCTAACCAAAAATGCAAGTTTTTTTGAAAAGGGTCTTGACATTGGCAGTTAGCGGTAGTAAACTAAGGCCGATTTCAAGGTTAGAATTTACTAACCATGTCCCGGAGGAGGCGAGGCAATGATGCCGCTGACAATGGCAAAGGCAGGAGAAACCGCGACTATCCGCAAAATCTCCGGCAAGGACGAGGTGCGCCAGCATCTGGCGGAGCTGGGATTTGTGGTGGACAGCGATGTGACGGTGGTCAGCGAGATTGGAGGAAATCTGATCGTGCAGGTAAAGGACAGCCGCATCGCGCTGGATAAGACCATGGCAAACCGCATTATGGTTTAAGAAATCAAAAAGGAGGAGAGCAGCATGAAAACATTAAAAGATGTGAAGGTGGGCGAAACCGTGACTGTGGCGAAGCTCCACGGCGAAGGCCCGGTGAAGCGCCGGATCATGGATATGGGCATCACCAAGGGTGTGGAGATTTTCGTCCGTAAGGTGGCGCCCCTGGGCGACCCCATGGAGCTGAACGTCCGGGGCTACGAGTTGTCTGTCCGCAAGGGCGACGCGGAGATGATCGAGGTCAACTAAATTTTTTTGACCATAAGTTAGGCTTATCTAACATTTGAGAGGAGAGAATCGAAATGGACATCAAAATTGCCCTGGCGGGCAATCCCAACTGCGGCAAGACCACGCTGTTCAACGCCCTCACCGGCTCCAGCCAGTATGTGGGCAACTGGCCCGGCGTCACCGTAGAGAAGAAGGAGGGCCGGTTGAAGGGTCACAAGGACGTGGTGATCCAGGACCTGCCCGGTATCTACTCCCTGTCCCCCTACACCCTGGAGGAAGTGGTGGCCCGGTCCTATCTGGTAAACGAGAAGCCGGACGCCATCCTCAACATTGTGGACGGCACCAACATCGAGCGAAATCTGTACCTCACCACCCAGCTCATCGAGCTGGGCATGCCCGTGGTAGTGGCGGTGAACATGATCGACCTGGTGCGGAAGAACGGCGACACCATCAACCTCAATAAGCTGGGCGAGGCCCTGGGCTGTGAGGTAGTGGAGATGAGCGCCCTCAAGGGCGAGGGCGGCATGGCGGCGGCGGAAAAGGCCGTGGCCTTGGCCCAGAGTAAGCAGACCGGGGAACTGCCCCATGTGTTCACGGGCAGCGTGGAACACGCCCTGGCTCACATCGAGGAGTCCATCCAGGGCAAGGTATCGGAGGGCTACCTCCGCTGGTACGCCATCAAGATTTTCGAGCGGGATGAAAAGGTCCTGGAGGAGTTGAACCTCTCCGCCGACCTGAAAGCCCACCTGGAACAGCACATCGCCGACTGCGAGAAGGAGCTGGACGATGACGCAGAGTCTATTATCACCAATCAGCGGTATTCTTACATCAACTCTGTGGTCACCAAGGCGGTGAAGAAAAAGGCGGCAAAAGGCAGCCTGTCCGTCTCGGACAAGATCGACCAGATCGTCACCAACCGTATCCTGGCCCTGCCCATTTTTGCTGCGGTCATGTTCTGCATCTATGCCATCGCCATGGGCGGCTGGGCTATCTCCATCGGCACCATGGGGACTGATTGGGCTAATGACGTCCTCTTTGGCGAGTGGGTCCCCGGCCTGTTTGATACTATCCTGGGCGCTTTGGGCGTAGCCGAGGGCGGCTGGCTCTACGGCTTGATCCAGGACGGCATTGTGGCCGGCGTGGGCGCGGTGCTGGGCTTTGTGCCTCAAATGCTGGTGCTGTTCCTGCTGCTGGCTATCCTGGAGGACGTGGGCTATATGGCCCGTGTGGCCTTCATCATGGACCGCATCTTCCGCCGCTTTGGCCTGTCCGGCAAGAGCTTCATCCCCATGCTGGTGGCAACCGGCTGCGGCGTCCCCGGCATCATGGCCTCACGGACCATCGAACAAGACCGGGACCGGAAGATGACCATCATGACCACCGGCTTCATCCCCTGCGGGGCGAAAATGCCCATCATCGGTTTGTTCGCGGGCGCAGTGTTCGGCGGTGCGGCTTGGGTGGCGACCTCCGCGTTCTTTATCGGCATCGCTGCCGTGGTCATTTCCGGCATCATGCTGAAGAAATTCAAGGCTTTCGCTGGGGAACCCGCCCCCTTCGTTATGGAGCTGCCCGCCTACCACGCCCCTTCCGCCTCTAACGTCCTGCGGGCCACCTGGGAGCGGGGCTGGTCCTTCATCAAGCGGGCGGGAACCATCATCCTGCTCAGCTCCATCGTCCTCTGGTTCCTCCAGGGCTATGGCTTTGAAAACGGCGTATTCCAGGCCGTGGAGGACAACAACAGCTCCCTTCTGGCCTCCATCGGCAGCGGTGTTGCCATCATCTTCGCACCCCTGGGTTGGGTGGGCGATATGGCCTGGAAAGCCACCGTGGCCACGGTCACCGGCCTGATTGCCAAGGAGGAAGTGGTCAACACCTTTGGTGTACTCTATCAGTACGCCGGAGAGGCGGACCTGATGGAGGACGCCAGCGGCATCTACGCCGCCGTGGGTGCGGACTTCGGGGCCATGGCAGCCTATTCCTTCATGATCTTCAATCTGCTGTGCGCCCCCTGCTTCGCCGCCATGGGCGCCATCAAGCGGGAGATGAACAACGCCAAGTGGACCTTGGGCGCCATCGGGTATATGTGCGGCTTCGCCTATGTGGTGAGCCTGATTGTGTTCCAGCTGGGCGGACTGGTCACCGGAGAAGCGGTATTTGGCCTTGGAACTGTTGTGGCTCTGGTATTGCTGGCGGGAATCCTCTTTCTGTTGTTCCGCAAAGGTTATCAGGGCGAGGAAAGTACCCGGCGGCTGACCTCTGTGGCTGCCGCACAGTGAGGGGTAATGAAACATGACTCTTGGAGAAATTGTCGTTCTGCTGGTACTGGCAGGCGTTGTGGCACTGGCTGTCCGGTCTTTGTGGAAGTCACGCAAGTCCGGCGGAGGCTGCAACGGCGACTGCGGGAACTGTAAGGGCTGTCACTGAAAACTTCAAATTTTACAAGACACGGTGAGGAGGCATGGGCAGCGAAATCTGCTCATGCCTTCTCTCATTTGAGGAGGAACCATTCTATGGCAGAATTACGGGAAGCCCATCTTCGCTATCTGCTGGCGATCTACGAATTGGGCAAAAGCACTCCAGACGTGGGGACGCAGGCCGTGGCAAAGGCTTTGAACTGCTCGAAAGCCTCTGTCACGAAAATGATGGCTACTCTGATGGATATGAATCTTCTGGTGCGGGAGAAATACGGAAAAATCTACCTGACAGGTACCGGCTTTCTGCTGGCAAAGGATATGCTCCAGTGTATCGAGCTGATACGTGAACGGCTTCCGGCGATGGGGTTTGATTTGACCGAGGAAGAAGTGCGGGATTTTGTGCGTACAATGGTGGTAAATCTGCCTGAGCATTGCCGGAGGCGGCTGGTTGGCAGAATGTGACAGCGGGAGGATTTGAACGGTTCATTTCGGAGCATAATTTTCAGGTCAGGCAAACAGCCCCGCTTGGCGGAAGCCTTGCGTCGCTGTGCTATTTGGAGGCGAGTATTCAGAAATGACAAAGAATGTGATCCTTGAACTGCTCCTTCCCTTCCTGGGAACTTCATTGGGAGCAGGATGCGTGTTCTTCTTAAAAAGAGGAATGAATCTGCTGGTTCAGCGGGCCTTGACCGGCTTTGCGGCGGGTGTCATGGTGGCGGCATCTGTCTGGAGTCTGCTGGTCCCCGCCATGGAACAGGCGGAGGATATGGGCCAATGGGCCTTTTTCCCGGCAGTTGCGGGGTTCTGGCTGGGTGTCCTGTTTCTGCTGGTACTGGACAGGACAATCCCCCACCTGCACCAGAACAGCAGTCAGCCGGAAGGTCCCCACACCCGCTTAAAACGGACCACCATGCTGGTGCTGGCCGTCACCCTCCACAACATCCCGGAGGGGATGGCGGTGGGCGTGGTGCTGGCGGGTTGGATGGCCGGGAACGATACCATCACCGCCACTGCAACGATGGCTCTGTCCATCGGCATCGCCATTCAGAATTTCCCGGAGGGGGCGATCATCTCCATGCCCCTCCAGGCAGAGGGAGTGGGAAAAGGCCGCGCTTTCCTATACGGCGTACTCTCCGGCATCGTGGAGCCTTTGGCGGCGGTCCTGACCATGCTGGCGGCAGGATTGATCCTGCCCGCTCTGCCTTATCTGCTCGGTTTTGCTGCGGGAGCGATGATCTATGTAGTAGTGGAGCAACTGATCCCGGAGGCATCCGCCGGGGAACATTCCAACCTGGGAACGATGTTCTTCGCGGCGGGATTTACCATCATGCTGGCGCTGGATGTGGCGTTGGGATAAAAGGGGCTTGACAAATTTTCTTCTGTCTGCTATTCTATAACAGTGATATATAACGCCGTTATAAGTGAGGTATACCATGGAAGGACGGAGTGAAACTTTAACCCGTATCCATCAGGCGGCAATGGAGGAATTTCTGGAAAAGGGCTTTGCGGACGCCTCCCTGCGACAAATCGTCAAGAATGCCGGAGTGACGACCGGAGCCTTTTACGGGTACTACTCCAGCAAGGAGGCCCTGTTCACCGCCTTGGTAGAACCTCATGCGGCGGCGGTCATGGGAATGTTCATGCGGGCACAGACGGCGTTCTCCGAACTGCCGGAGGCGGAACAGCCCAGCCATGTAGGGGTAGAATCCAGTGATTGCGTAAAGGAAATGCTGGGCTATGTGTACCAGCATCTTGACCCGTTCAGATTGTTGATCTGCAAGGCCCAGGGCACTGGATATGAAAACTTTATCCACAACATGGTAGAGATCGAAGTGGAAGCCACCCAGCGTTTCATGGAAGTCCTGCGCAGACAGGGCCGGGACATCCCAGAGCTGGACGATCAGCTCTGCCACATCATTGCCAGCGGGATGTTCCACGGGATATTCGAGGTCGTGGTCCACGATATGCCCTATGACCGGGCAAAGCACTATGTCAAACAGCTCCAGGATTTTTTCC
>NZ_CATMPS010000022.1:0-45954 GCF_950073225.1 uncultured Oscillibacter sp. | reverse complement strand
TGACGCGGGAGTGCTGCAACAACGTGGGCGGCAACTGCCTCCTGCTGGACGACGGGGAGGAATGTATCTGTGTGCAGAGCATTTCCTACTCCCTGCTGTGTCGCTGGTTCCGGGCGGCTGTCCTCCCACTGGACGCTGTTCTGTGCGCCGAGATCACAAAGGGCCACGACCATTTGAAACGGTGCTGTGAGTGCGGGGCCAGTTTCACGCCGAAGTCCAACCGGGCGAAATACTGCCCCGCCTGCGCCAAGAAAATGCGCCGCCGTAAGGAGGCCGAACGGCAGAGGAAAAGATATTGGGAAATTTCTTGCAACAGCAAGAAATTTGATATATGATTATTGTTGCAATATCACTTAACTGGAATACTGCCGCAAAAATAGCAAGCTGTAAATTAAACTTTGTAAGGAGTAAGGGAATATGCGATTTGAGCCAATATACAATTATAGCCTTTTGCAGGTTATATCAAATGCCAAAGAGATAACATACGAGGAATTGAGACACAAATATCTTCCACCACAGCAACCGAGAATAGTTCAAGGCGCTGAAGTGATGTTCGACAGTGATTTAGAAACATTGGTGTCCGCGGGGTATGTTTCACGAGATGGCGATATTATCCGCTTTATCGGGAGATAATCAGCCTACGCATTTAGAGGGATAAAAACCTGCTGTTTTCAGGGCTTCCAAGGGCCAGTGGTTGGGATGGCTGAATGATTTATCAAACATCCGTTGAAATGGTGTTCTAAACGCATAGAAAATGGACATAAAAAGCTGGGGCGCGGAGGCCAACATTTCAACTCTGCGTCCCAGTTTCTTAGTTAATGCAAACTTGATATTTGAGGTGATATGTGGTATAATTTAACAAATCGTAGTCAGGTAAGGAGGTCATTTCTATGGGAGTGCCAGTTTGTAAGCATGGAGAAGTAATTGAGAAAGAAGTCAGGTCTACTATTTCTACAAGGTATCGGTCTGTGACAAAAGCGATAAATCGTGAATTTTGGGATATTACAAGTGACACACAACACAGTTTTTATGTTGGTTCGTATGGCCGTGGAACAGCCATAGACACAAGTGATCTTGATATTTTGGTTGAATTGCCAGAACGGGAATATGGCCGATACGATGTTATAAAGGGTAATGGGCAGTCACGTTTATTACAAGCTGTTAGAAATGCTATATTGACCACCTATCCGCGTAGCGATATTCGTGCCGATGGTCAGGTCGTGAAGATAAATTTCAGCGATGGGATTCAATTTGAAATCCTTCCCGCATTTAGAAATTGGGATGAAACATATAAATACCCTGATACAAACATGGGTGGGAATTGGCGGTCTACAAACCCAAAGGCAGAGCAAGATGCTATGAAAAAGAAAAATAGTAGTAGCGATGGCCTTTTGTATGACACCTGCAAACATATTAGGCGCATCCGGGATGAACACTTCAAAAGTTACCATCTATCTGGGATAGTTATTGACAGTTTTGTCTATGCGGCGATGGGTAACTGGCGATGGCTTTCAGATGGAGAAAGTTCAACATCTGAATGGGGCGATTATGAAAGAACATTGCTTGATTACTTAAATCAACATTCCGGCCAATTTTTCCCGCTTTGCTTAACGGCTCCTGGAAGTGGACAGTCGATTGATACAAGCGATAGTATGATTTGTTTACGAAAAGTGTTGCAGTACATGGCGGAATAATTACTCAATGATGGGAGAGACAATTTGGTGGGTCAATCGCATAAAGAGGCGTTAGAAATTCAAATCCGTGAGGCATACGGGCGGCTTGTTTATACCTATACAACTCATCTAAAACAAGCAGAGCAGCTCACAAATAAAAATCAGGGTATTAAGCATTGGCAGATTATACTTTCTGCTGTCACTACTGGCGGAATTTTGACAGCAGTAATATCGGATCAAACAGTATTATCCTGGATTAGTGCCATTGTTTCAACTGCCTTGCTTGGCTTAAATTTATATATCAAAGATTTCAATTTGGCCGATGACATTAGGAGACATCGTTCGACGTCGGATGATTTATGGATAATACGAGAAAAGTATGTGTCTTTACTAACGGATTTTGACACATTGAGTGAACAGGAAATAGTCAGCATACGGGATAAATTGCAAGAGCAAACAGCAGAAATCTACAAATCTGCGCCAAAAACTAATGCAAAGAGTTACATGGCGGCACAAAAAGCTCTTAAAGAAAATGAAGAACAGTTCTTTAGATCATCGGAGATTGATCAGATGTTACCAGAGCATTTGCGAAAAGGTACGCCCGAAAATTAAAATAATAGTTCGCTATGGCCTACGCATTCAGAGGGATAAAAGCCCGCTGTTTTCAGAGCTTCCGGGGGCCGGTCGTTGGGGTGGCTGAATGATTTATCAAATACCCGCTGAAACGGCGTTCTAAATGCGTAGAAAACCGGCAAAAAATAAGGCAGGACGCGGGGCCATTCTACCGGCTCCACGTCCTGCTTTTCTGATACCCCCAGCGTCTACCGTTTACGCAAGCGCCCCGCCTCCGGCGGGCCGCTTGCGGCACCTGCGGAAAAGGTACACCCGCGCTGCGTCTGTACCTTTCCCGCAGGTCGTATTACCCATTCTGCTGCCTGTCAGCGCCTAACCTGCCGCGCCGGTTCCCTGTTACTCGTCCGTAAAGAGAAAGCGCATATCCTCAAAGTCGGCGTTCGTCATGGCCTCCAATTTCCTGATCGTCTGCCGGGCCAACGCCTGCATATCCCTGTCCATATCGGGGAGGGCGGCGGTCATGCGGCCCATCGTCCTGCGCCGGTCGGCCTTGTAGTAGACACAGACCAGGTTTTCTTCCTCAACCGTGAAATGTACCATTATCCTACCTCCAATTCGTGATTTTTCGTTTTGGCCGGGGCCTTTTTCGGGGCGGCGGCGCTCTTAGCCTCGGCAAGCTGTTTTCGGATAGAGGGCTTGCGGCCAATCTTGATCTTGAACGTGGCCGCACGGTTTTTCTGCCTGCCTTGGCGGGCGGCGGTCAGCAAACCCCGCAAGGCGTCCTCGCTCTCCGGCTCATAGTGTCTGCTTACCACCTTGCCATGCTCCGAAACCATCCCATAGATGCCGTGATTGTACTGCTCATAGGGATAACGGCCCTCGGTTCCGTCCTCAAATTTCAGACTGACTTCCTGAATGGGAAGCGCCTGTTGTCCCAGCTTGGCGGCGTGCTGACGGTAATCCAGCTCATAGAGATTGCCCATCACCTTGCCGTCCCGCAGGCCAGTGATCTCCACAGCGTAGGCCAAAATGCTGTCCCCCGTGGTGGCGTGGAACGCCCAGGTGTGGCTTGCCTGGCTCTCTTTCAGATAAACGTCACGCTCCCGGAAGCACTCGGTTCCACAGCGGCGGGACAGCCACAGCAAATGGGTGTTTTCCTCGGTGGGATGCCGCGCCGCCTCCATGAACATTTCCATGTCATAGCGGAAATCACTTTTGTAATGCTCGGTATTCAGCTCCATCACCGCCCCCAGGGAGGCGATGATGTCCACATCCTCATATTTTCGCAATCGTCACACCTCCAAATCCTGCGATTTATCCTTGGCAGGGGCTTTCGGCTGCTGGCCCTCCTTGGCCGCTTTCAACTGCGCCCGGATGGAGGGCTTTTCCTGCTGTGCTTGCCGGGCCTTGATCTGCAATTCGCTGGGCTTCTCGCCGGAGAGGGGCCGCAGGAACGAAATGCGGTCAACCACCCAAAAGGTGTTGTCGTTCAACTGCCGCTGCCACGCCCCGGCCTTGGGCGACCAACGGAAGCTGTTTTCTTTCAGGATGCTCCGGGTGGCCTCATCTGGCTTGCCCTCAAAGAAAACTTGCAGGCGGTTGGCCTCCCGGTTGATCTCCACCGTGCCGCCGTCGAACTCCCAGCCCACAAAGACATTTTCCCGCTGGCGGGTCAACTGCTCAATGCGGCTCCGCACCTGCCGGATAGTGGCGTTATTGTTGGACAACTGCCAGGGCAAAAAGGGGCTTCTCCCGCCGCCCCCGGCCATGCCGGACTGGAACGCCTCAATGCTCTTTTGGGAGAGGTGAGGACAGCCCTCCAGGGTCTTGTGCTTGCGGTAGTAGGCGTTCACCGCTTTCATCATTTCCTGCGTGGCTTCCAGTTTTTCCAGCTTGGCTTGCAGCTTTTCAATGGCGTTGGGGTCGTCGGCGCTGATGCCGCCCATGCCCGTACTGCGGATTTTGTCAAGCAAGCCCTGAATATCCTGCCATTCCTGCATATTCTTATCATCGGCGGCAAGCTGTTTCTGCTTTTTCTTCACGGGGAAATTGGCAGGCCCGGCGATCATCACGGAGGGGACGCGGGCGGCGATCTCATAGCCCTTATTCATGTTCTGCGCCAGCAGGCGGGCGTAGGTGTCAAGAAGTTGGTCTATCCTATCGTGAAAATCCGGGTCAACCCGTTTTTTCTGCCGCTGGGCAATCTCCACCGCCTTGTCCACCATACTGCGGTATTCTGCCGTGGCGCTTCCGGGCTTGTAGTCGTAAAAGCTGTTGGCTTCCTTGGCACGGCGGGCCGCTCCCTCGTTGATGGTGTAATAATGAACGGGGGCCTGCTCCGGGGCTTCCGTCTGCTCCGGGGTATCGGCCTGCGGCGGCTGTTCAGCAACCGGCTCCCCAGCTTCCTCCTTGGCCGCAATCTCGCCGGGGGACGGGGCATTGTTCAAAACGCCGTCGATCATGTTCTCGTTCTGCTCGGTGGACAGCTCGGCGGTACGCAGGGGATTTTCTCTTAAAAACTCCGGCACTTCCCGAAAACCCACATCATCGCAAAAATGGGCCTCCTGCCGGTCGCCGTGACGAAGCACCACCACGTCGGAAACGGAAAGGCTGTGTCCCGTGAAGTCGGCGGGGTGGTCGATGTTGAATTGGCGGTAAATGCTTTCCAGCGTGTCAATGTCCCGAAGCGGGGCGGTATATACCAAGTCATAATTCGCCGGGTCAACCGTCCGCCCGGTCGCCAGCAGGCGGTAGTACGGCTCAAAGCGGAAATCCCGTGTTTCCGGCCCGCCCCGTATCTGATAGATGGAAAAGGTGTTGTTCAGCTCCTTGTAGCGGTCGATGGTGTCCATCAGGGCGGCGGCGCGTTCCCGGAGGGCGGCGGGGGCCTGTTCGTCGTCCCGGATGCCCACGATCACCAGCTCAAAGGACGTGGGGCCAACCGCCTGCATTTCCCGGATAGTCCCGTTGATTTGATCGTCCCGGTTTTCATAGTTTTTCATAAATTCCGGGTCATAGGCGCACATCAGGTCGTACAGCTCGGCGGAAATGCCCTCCGGCGTCGGCTCCACGGCGGGCGGGACAGCTTGGGCCTCCCGTTCCACCAGCGTCCGTTCCGCCCGCTCCCTCACATCGTCATGGAGGGGCAGAGAATACAGATCCGTAACCTCGGATAACGCTGCTGTTCAGGGGATAGCTCTTGATCTTGCAGGCGTTTCCGCTGTTGCCCTCCACGGTGTAGACATTCGTACCGTCCGTGCCGATCACGATGCCCACATGGTCGGCGTTGCCACTGTTGTCCCAATCGAAGAAAATCGCGTCGCCGGGGGCAATGTCGCTGTACCCCCGGTTGGCCCACTGGCCCCGTGACTGGAACCATGCCATGCCCCCGGACGTGCAGCCAGCAAATTTTGGCTCGGTCAAGCCCATTTGGTTATAGCACCAGGACACGAAGCAGGCGCACCACTCCACACGGCTGTCAAAGCCGTACCAGCTCCAATAGGGCTGGCCGTTCACATTCCCCACCTGTGATTTCGCGATGTCCACCACGGCGGTATTGCCCGGCCTCGTCCCGTTGACAAAATGAACGCCGCTGATGTCCTCGGACGCGCTGATGTCGTAGGAACCGCCGCCAAACACAAGGGGATTGTTGCCGCTTGTTTCCAGATAGATATTGAACATCTCCAACTGCTCCGGGGTCAGCAGCTCCGGGGCGATGGACGCGATAGAGCGGGCGGTCAGCTTCACATTGAGGATGTAATAGTTATAGGGGACTTGGACGGTGTAGCTGTTGCCCTCGCTATCCGTTCGGGTTTCCGTGCGGTAGCGGACTTCAACCGTCGTGGTGGTGGTAAGGGTGTACTGCTTGTTGAATACCCGCTGTAACTCCGCCTGAACCTCGGCCAGCGTGTAACGCGGGAGGATGGAAGTCAGGAAAGCAGCCAATTCATGGGGGTTGTGGATGATCTCGTCCAGATCGTAGCGGTATTCGTCATAGCCGGGGTAGGCGCTGGGGATGTTGTCGATCTGCCGCTGTAAGTCGTTTTCCATTCCTCTGCGGTAACAATGGCCTCATGCAGCGCCTCATGACGAATCCACTCGGTTTCCGGCTTGCCGATCTGCGTGTGGTCCTTATAGGAACGGGTGCCGGTGTGATTCATTACCAGCGTTCCTTTATAGACCTCATTGTGGAGAATTGTTTTTACCGTTGCATAGGTCCAGAGCTGGGCGGCTTTGCAGCTGTCCTTGCCGTTGATCTGGCTCCAGTAGACACGCGGCGAGGTAATGCCCTCCCGGTTGAGGGCGGCGGCGATCTGGCCGTAGGCCGTACCCGCCAGCCGCATATCATATATCCGGCGCACGATACCGGCAGCGTACTCATCAATGACCAGCTTGTGCTTGTCCCCGGCGCTCTTGCGGTAGCCGTAGGGGGCGTATGCGGAAATGAACTGACCGCTGGCCTTTTTGCTGTGCAGCACCGATTTGATTTTACTGCTCAGGTCCCGCAAATGGTAATCGTTCATCAGACTGCGGAAGTGGAGCATATCCGTGTTATCGCCCTCGCTGTCCAAACAGTCCAGAACAGAAACAAACCGACACCCCAGGCTGGGAAACACAACGTCCGTGTAGTTCTGTTAAGGATACAAATTCCAGTGTTCAATCAATCTTGCCGATGAAGCGGTAGAAAATCTCAATCTCCTGCTCCTGCTCGCCGTCCTCGCCCTTAACGCTCTGATGGATAACAATTTTCTCAATCAGGGCATTCAGCAGAGGAGCGGTCAGTTCCGTAGGGTCGGCATACTGCCGGATGAGGTCAATCCAGTTCCGGGCATCGCTTTCCGTCTGCTTTACCGTATCAAGTTCCGCAGTCAGAGTGTCGATTTTCTCCTCCAGTTCGCCCTGCTCGGCTTGGTATTTGGCGGTGAGCATATTGAAGTTGTACTCCGTAATGCGTCCAGCCGCCCAGTCCTCATAGAGCTTTGCAAACAGCCCGTCAACCTCGGCTTTGCGCTTCGTGGCCTTTTTCAGTTCCGCAGTCTGCTTCTTTTTAGCGGCATTTCGCTCCCGGTCTCCGGCACTCAGAAGCTGGTTCAGAAGGGCATCCTCGTTTTGGATGGCCCGCGCCGACCAATGCTGTATTCTCGCCAGCACATAGGCGTAGAGCGCATCGTAGCGGATATAGTGCGAGGTGCAGCCCCTGGTCTGAAAGTCGCTGTATTTGCCGCACTTGTAGTAGGCATACGGATTTCTGGCGCTGCTTTGGATACCATAGCGCATCGACCACCCACAATCAGCACACTTCAAAAGGCCGGCGAAAATCTGTGAGCTGTGATCTTTGCATTCCCGGCGGCGGCTGGCGATCTGTTTCTGCACCGCTTCAAAAACGTCTGCTTCGATGATCGCCTCGTGGGTTCCTTCAATGCGAAGCCATTTTTCCTGCGGATTGCGGACCACCCTTTTGTTTTTGTAGGAAACCGTTCCCTGACGGTGGTGAATTGTGTTGCCGATATAGGTTTCATCCTTCAGAATGTTTGTAACATGTGTTTTGGACCAGACATACCGCTTCTCCTCCGGCTGGCCTTCAAAGAAATGAGCGCAGCCTCCGTTGCGGGTATACTGGAACCATCCGGGACACGGGATTTTTTCATCCATCAGGAGTTTGGAAATTCGATTGACCCCCATACCGTGGAAAGAAAGGTCGAAAATTTTGCGGACAATCCAGGCGGTTTCCTCATCGATCATCAGCTTGTTCTTGATGTCAGGGTGTTTCCGGTAGCCAAAAGGAGCCAGGTAATTGACCCTCTCACCGTTGAGAAATTTTGCCCGAAACGCGCCCTTAATCTTGCGGCTGGTATCTTTTGCCATGAACTCATTTATGAGATTTTTGAACGGAACAAAGTCTGACAAGCCCTTGTCGGTATCTTCGTTGTCGTTGACGGCGATATAGCGGACTTTCAGCTTCGGAAACACGAACTCCAGGTAGTAGCCCATCATGATGTGTTCGCGGCCAAATCTGGATAAATCTTTCGTAATGACGCAGTTGATGTTCCCTGCCTCGATTTCCTCCATCATCCGCTTGAACTGGGGCCGGTCGAAATTCGTTCCGCTCCATCCGTCGTCCACAAATTCGGACACCACATGGAACTCCGGGTGTTCTCTGACATACTGGGTGAGGACGGTGCGCTGGGTTTCAATGGAAACGCTGTCGCCAAAGGACTCATCGTCTCGACTGAGACGCATATAAAGCGCGGTGTTATATTGCGGTTGTTTCAAAATGTTACCTCCTTCAATCATGAAACAACCCGCGCTTACAATACTCATGCTGGTGCAATCATACCATAAGCGCAGGCTGATTTCAATTCTTATCTATCAGTTTTTCTCCGTCTGATGGGCAGCGGAATAGCGGATTACATCCTCGATCAGTGTCCCAATGGGCTTTCCCTTGTCATTGAAATGCTCAGCGACCCGGATACGGGTATTGCCGTAGTAAAAGTACAGCGTTCCGTACTCGTCCTCCACATAAAAGGTGGGAACTCCATCCGGTTCTTCAAACTCGCGGGCCGCTGCCCACTCGTCAATTAGCTCCTGCGGTGCTTCAAACATCGGCTCATAGCAGGCGCACAGGTCAATGGGGTCGTATTCATAGTTTTCAAAATCGTTCAATCAAGTACCTCCATAATTCGTAGTCTGTTGGGTCAGTCAACCTTGCGCCTGACCCACTGAATGTCATAGCCCAGCGCATCGGCAAGCTGGACAACCTCTTTGTAGCGGAGGGACTCCCGCTGGAGCTTGTTGGACAGATTGGACACGCTGTCCGACCAGCCGTACACATCAGCGAGAATGTCCACCACCTCCTGCATGGTCATCCCCTGGCGCATAATGTACGCCTTGATTTCGTTCCTCATATCGGATTTCATTCTTTTCCCTCACTTTCTGATGAATTTGATTTTGTATTCCGTAAAGCGTTTTTACGGAATGATAAAGACTTTTACAGTTGTAATTTCCGCTCAGATTTGCTATCATGAAGCCCAGGTCATAAAGGCCACCTATCCACTTCACAGTTTCGTGGGATACCCGCCGGAACCGTGGGAAAGACCGCTTGTCCGTAAAACGGATACACGGTTTCGTAAATCACTCATGAGCGTAACCTGTTCACCTCTGAATGACATTTTTCACGAAAATCACAAGGCTTGAATTTTGACCCGGCTTTTTGAGGCCAGGTCAGCTTGACCGCCTATAAGGAATAAGAGCGAACTCAAAACTATCCGTACATGCGTACATCGGTACAAGGGGGTGTGTACTTGTGTACGCATGTACGGATGATTTCATTTCTCTGTTCATAATGCAGTCGGCCTTATCAGGACCTCGATGCCCACATAGCCCCGGCACCGCTTGCCGCTGCCAATATACACATTGTTGGTGGCCTCCAGCTGGTAGACATCGGCGTTCTGGGCCATGAAGCCGGAAAAGCTCTTGGGGGAAAGCGAATTTTCTGCGTTATCCTCGCACCAGACCTTATAGGCGGCGTAGAGGTCACGGGTAGCGGCTTCGCTGTCCGCTTTGAACTGGACATAGCCAGTTGAGGTCAGAAAGTCCACAATGTTGTTGGCCTCCCGGACCACAACAGAGATGTTCTCCTTAGCTCGGTCGCTGATGGTGAAGCGGTAATTGTTTACCAGCAGGCGGTGAAGCCCGTCCAGGCACCAGAGGAAAATACCCTCACGCTCCGCAATCAGCTTGTCCGAGAGAAACGGATCGTCTGCTCTTCCTGCCGGTTTATCCTTTGTGGTCAGCACGATCTGGCGGCGAAAGAAGCCGTCAGACCTGTCATGGAGGGCAGTCAAGGCTCCGTTGCCGAAGCAGAGGAACCGCACATAAAGCTGGCTCTGGTAGCTCTGAACGCCCTTGCGCTCCATATCCATCTTACACTCGGATGTGACAATGGACTTGATATAGTTGGTCTTGGGCAGGGCGCTCATGTCCATATCATCGTCCACCATCAGCAGCTTACTCTCCAGGTCGGCGCGGCTGAACCGATTGTTCTCCACCTTCTGGATGCTGGTGGTGTTCATGCTGTCCCCAAAGATGGAGTGCATCACCAGTCCTATCCGGCTCTTGCCCTCGCCGCCCTTGCCAATGAGCATCAGCATCTTCTGGCCTCTGGTGGTGGGGAGCAGACAGTAGCCCAGATATTCCTGCAAGGTGGGGATGTCCTCCGGGTACAGCAGCTCCGTCAGAAAGCGCAGCCACTTCTCCGGCGGCGGCGCGTCGGGCCGATAGCTGACGGTCAGGCGGTTGTTGCAGTAGGCTTTCTCCAGCGTAAAGCGGCCATCTACAAACAATGTGCCGTTGGCAACATGGATACGGTCGCACTCCAACTCTATCGGCTCGGAGTACGCCGCCATCCGCAGGGCGTTCAGAAGCTCGTCCACCTTTCGGGCGATTTTGGTTTCCAGCCACGGGCTGATCTGGTCGTAGATTTCCTTTTTTAAGACGCTCTCGTCCGCCACCAGCCCGTCCACCGTGTAGAACCGCCCCCGGATGCAGCGCATGGGATGTTCCTGAAGGAACGTCCGGCAGAACTCCGGCTCTATGAGTTTGTAGTCCTCTGTCAGCCAGTCGGGAAACCCGGACTGCAATTCTTCATTTTCATTCATTCTCGCATACCTCCAATCTGTAAAAATCGGGCGTCCATCGCGCCCTCCTGCTATGGTTATGAGCAAATCTGAAAAAACCGGGCTAATGGCATGACAGTCCCGTTTCAAAAAACATGACAGAGGGAATTTCGGCAGCGGCTACCAAAATTCCCTCTGCCAGTGTAATAGCAATCACCGCTCCATGCTGTGCCTTGCTGTGGACTGCGCCGCTCTGCGCTCAGCGTCCCGTCTGGCAATCTCGGCCCTGCCCTGTTCCAGCTTGGCAAAGACGGATTCTCTGGCCTTCTCTTTGATCTGTCTGGTGGCAGCGGCTCTGACCTCCGGCTTTCGCAAAACCGCCTGCACTCTGGCAAGCACCTTTTGAGCGGCTTTGTGGATCAGCTCCTGCGCCTTTCCCAGCACCTTGCCGATCAGCCCTTTCTCCGCTGTGGAAAAGCGCCGCTCCGGGGCCAGACACCAGTCCTTGTAATCGGAAACGATCTTCTCATCCTGCATCTGCGTTTCGGCGCGGACGGCATCGGTCACAAACTCCACAGCCTTGTCGTAAGCAATTTCCGTGACCTTATCAATCAGGGCCTCGGCATCCTCCAGCCGAAGCGACACGGCCTCTAACGCCTGTGCCTTTTCTTCAATCGCCGTCTCCTGCTCCGCAATCACTTTCTTCTGTTTCTGAATGATATAGTCGTTCTTCTCCAGATAGCTGCGCCCACGGTTGCCGGGGTCAGGTTCTTCCTCGACCGCCAGACCGTGTTTTCTGCAAATATCAAAAAGAATGACGCGGCAGACCGCATCAAAGACCATCTTTCGGTTGTTGGTGCGCCCCTGTTTTTTCTCAGGGTCGGGCAATTCAAAGCCAAGTGCTTCCAGTGCCTTTTCCTGCTTTGGCTCCACCTCACCATACCGGTTCACATAGTCGAAAACGTGCCGCTCATGGATATGGGGCGTGGCCTCATCCAGATGGAGCGCCCAGTCAATGACATGGATGTGTTCACCGAAGCGCCGCTCCAGCTCCATCATAAATTCCCCGACAATTTCCAGAAGCACCTCCGGGGAAACGGAATCCTCCATTGTGCCGATCTGGTAAATTGTTTCCTCCGGGCAGAAGCGTTTGTCTGCCAGCAGATCATCCACGCTTCGGTCACGCTCGGAGTGGCGGCGTTTGGCGTTCCGCTCATGCTGGCCGTCAAGATAATCTGAGTAGCGGTTCAGATAAAAGGCCCGTTCCACATCCGCAAAGGACACCTCGCCGTCCTGCTGGGCCGGATAGGTCGCGCCCCGGAAGCAATCCCAATAGATGTTCTGCTGAATCCGCTCACTGTCAATGTGGCCGGCGTGTTCGGTATCAAAGGTTCGGTCGTTGTGCGTTGATTTGTAGACGCCGCTTTTTCCGGCTCTCCCGTTGTGCCGGGTTAATCTTTTTGCCATTTTGCTCTCCTTCCTGTTTTTCATTTTTTGCTGTTCCGGGAGTAGCCAGGGGGCGGCGAAGCCGCCGAATCTGAGTGCTTTGCGCCAGATAATAACCCAGTATGGATTGACGCAAGCATCAATCCTACTGGACCAAGGGTTTCACCCTCTGGACACCTGAGCAGGCGCTGCCGCCCTGCACCCGCCCCAAAGGTTTCACCTCTGGACACTGACCAGACGCTCGCCGCTCTGGACTCGGCGCAAAGGGCCTGCGGCCCTCTGCACTCCCGCATTTTTCGGAAGTCCTCTGACTTCCGAAAAAAGAGCCGCTGACTGATACGCTCCCGGCGCGTCCAGTCAACGGCTCTCTACTATGGTTATGAGCAAAATCGAGAAAAACAGGCTAACAGCATGACAGCTCCGTTTCAAAAAACATGACAAGCTGTCTTTCCAATCACTGGAACCTGTGGTATAATGAAAAACAAAAAACATGACAGGGGGAGAGACGCTTGAATCTGATTGAACACACGCTCTTGACGCTGGATTTCTGGCAGGACAATGTGACCTATGAGGGAAAGTCTATGCCGACCGGGACACTGGCCTGCGCCGCGCTCAATCTCTTTGATGAAGTCATAGCGAAGCTGTCCCAACTCTGTATTCCGCTCAACCTGTATATGGGGTCACTCCAACTTGGACAGGCAGACACGGCGCAGATGGAAATGGCGAGGGTGAGCGCCTTACAGATTGTAGAGCTTTTGCGGAATGTGCCGCCGTTCTCCTGCCTGGAGTATGAAACTGTCCGTAGCTATGTCAATGCCGTTTTTACGGAGGACTATCTGCAAAATACAACGGACTTTGCGAAATCTGGAAACCTTGCCGGGGTGGTTTCGCCGGAATACCAAAAGGCGTTCACTTTGCTGCGGGTATTGCCTGTCATGGCGCACCTGGGGTTCTCCCTGGCAGAGTTCAAGCGGGAGCTTCTGCCATTTGCGGAGAAGCTGCATGAGAGCGACAGAACACCGGACGGTTACGCTGCCAGCTTTGGGCAATACTTTTCTGCTGCCCCTGATTTATCAGCAGAAAACCCCGGCTGGATGTCTCTTGCAAACGCCTCCGTCCAGTACGCCGCCGCGACCATTCCCGGCAAAGAGAAATCCCAGCTTGTGAAGCGGATGCACTATGTCTCTTTTGTGGGAATGTTTCGCTCCGACTTGTTTGAGGGGCTGTGCGTAGGTCATGCGCCCCGCAAATGCCCCATCTGCGGAACGTGGTTCCTGACCACAGACGCAAGGCCCACAAAATACTGCGGCGGTCTGGCTCCGGGGGACAAGCGCGGACGCACTTGCCGTCAGATTGGCAATCTCCGGGGACGAGAGCAGCGGGAACGGGCTGACGATCACCCACTGAAGAAAATTTATGAGCGCCGCACCAACACGATTATTCAAAAACTGCATCGGGGGACGATAGACGAAAAGACCGCCGCTGTGATGAAGCGGCTGGCGAAGAATAAACTGGAACACGCCATCGCTGATCGGGAGTATGCCGCCGGTTCGTATGAAGCGGAAATGGCGCAGGAGGCACTGCTGGCGGAGGCGCAGAACTATTTGAAATGATGGAGGTGGTGAGGCTGTGAAAGAGCGATTTGTAAAATATCCGTTTCAAGGAAACACCCACGGTCTCACTATGTTTGAAGTCACCCATGTGTACCAGCTTACGCCTCCGCCTCCAGAGCTTTATCCGGTCAACGAGTATATCGTTGCCGCGCAAACGTGGCATGATCTCCGTTTCTTCGCATACTTCCTGCACCACATAGAGCCGCGCCTGAATAGCCGGGTCAGAAACTTTCTTTTGCGGGAGGGGCTGGACAAATATGACCCGGAACGGTTTCTGGACTACAAACAAAGCTGCGTTCTTGCCATGCTGGAGTGTCTGGAAAGCTACGCCCCATATAAGGGCGCGGAGTTTCTTACATACGCCCATCACGCGATTGGAAACGCACTGATCCAATGCCGGATGATGGAGGAAAGCGGTTCTTTTTCCTCTCTGGACGAGTACAAGCGGGTGCGCGGCATTGCGTGGCTCTACAACGAAACGGGCAAGTCCAAGGGTGAGGTTGTCAGCGAGTATGCCGCAAGAGAGGGCTGTTCTGAGGAAACAGCAGAGCAGTATTTGACCGTGGCCCGGTTCAACCGCAGCCAGGTTTCACTCTATGTTACGGCCCAGGACGAGGACGGAGAGGAAACCGGCGAGGATGTAACACGGGACGATTCCTGGGACTATACGGCGATCCTCTGGAACGGCTCTCAGGCAGCAACGGTTCGTGCCGCTTTTGAGAAGCTGTCTTATCGGGAGCAGCGGCTTTTGGAGGAACGCAACGCCATCTGCATGACCTGTGGCCGGGTCAGTCCAATATCTGAGCGCACATCTTTTGTGGAATTGGCGGTGATGTTTGAGGGCAGTACCGCCAGCGGTGCGGAGAGGGCATACCAGCGGGCCGTGGAAAAACTGACCGTCCTGCTGGTGGAGGCTGGTGCGCTCCACGCCGTCCGGCTCCGGCGGAAGTCAGTGAAGCGGATAAAAAAGAAAATCGCCGCCGCAGTCTACGAGTATCAGGCAGACTGCGACGGCGAGTGGGGCGAAATCCAGGTTGACTTTGTGAGCGGCACTGCGGAGATCGTCCGGTTGGCTGAGTGGGATACGATGGTGAGCAAAGTGTTTGCAAAGCGGGTGATTCGTTACCTTATACAGACTCCCCAAGAGAAAATAGTCAAGACAGAATTGATTCCCTTCAAGGAAATCTGACCCAGAGAGTATTGCGGCTTACACAATACTGTGCTAAAATTAAAGAGAAAATTGACGAACGGGAGACTAAAATATATGGCCGAGGCAATCAATATCAGAAAACTGGAGGCGGACCTTTGGGAGTCCGCTGATCTGCTTCGTGCTGGCTCCAAGCTTACCTCAAACGAATATTGTATGCCAGTCCTCGGATTGATCTTCCTCCGCTATGCGTATAGCCGCTTCAAGTTGGTGGAGTCTGAGATTCTAAAGAATCGGCCATCTCGTGGCGGACGTGTCCTGCCGGTAGAGGCAAGCGATTTTGCAGAGAAAAGCGCATTGTTCCTTCCCCAAATGGCACAGTATGCTTGGCTTGTTGATTTGCCGGAGGACGTTTCCTCGCAAAATCTGACAGACATACAAGGCCACGCCATGACCAGTCTCGGCGAAGTGGTCAACAACGCTATGACACTGGTGGAAACCCAGAGTGAACAGCTCGTCGGGGTTCTTCCCAAAGAGTACACCATGTTCTCAGACGAACTGCTTTCCGAGTTGTTGCGCATTTTCAACAACAAATCACTGGACGATGTGGACGGCGATGTGATTGGACGCATCTATGAATACTTCCTCAACAAATTCGCCAAGAACATTGCGCAGGATGACGGGGTGTTCTTTACGCCGAAATCGCTTGTCAAAATGATCGTAAATATTCTGGAACCCCGAGAGGGTATCCTGCTGGACCCGACATGTGGCAGTGGCGGGATGTTCGTCCAGACTGGCGATTTCGTAGAGCGGGCCGGGATGCGCGCCAATCACACCATGACCTTCTACGGGCAGGAAAAGGTGGAGTATAACGCTCGTCTGTGCCTCATGAATATGGCTGTTCATGGGTTAACAGGTGTCATTCAGTCCGGCGACGAGGCCAATACCTTTTACCACGACGCTCACAACCTCGCCGGGTGCTGCGATTATGTGATGGCAAATCCGCCTTTCAACGTGGACAAGGTAAAGTCGGAATCCGCCTCCAGCGCTGGGCGGCTGCCCTTCGGCCTGCCCTCAGTCAACAAGGATAAAGAACTCGGAAACGCCAACTACCTGTGGATCTCCTACTTCTACGCTTATCTGAATGAAGTAGGCCGGGCCGGGTTTGTCATGGCCTCCTCCGCCACGGACAGTCAGGGCAAGGACAAAGACATCCGCCGCCAGCTCATTGAAACTGGTCATGTGGACGTGATGATTTCC
This sequence comes from uncultured Oscillibacter sp., assembly GCF_950073225.1. NCBI lineage: Bacteria > Bacillati > Bacillota > Clostridia > Eubacteriales > Oscillospiraceae > Oscillibacter > uncultured Oscillibacter sp. The sequence goes on along the minus strand of NZ_CATMPS010000022.1, from coordinate 29,627 downwards.
GTAGGAAACAACTTCTTCTATACCAAAAGCCTCCCCTGCTCCCTCTGGTTCTTTGACCGGGGAAAGAACCAGGAACTATTGGACAAGGTGCTGTTCATCGATGCACGAAACTATTATACAGTAGTAGACCGGACGCTGAATGAGTGGAGTGAATGGCAGTTGAAAAATCTGACTGCTATTGTGTGGCTCTACCGGGGTGAGGCGGAGAAGTACCAGGCTTTGATGGAGGAATACCAAGCGGCGCTGGGCAGCCCCCCCTTTGCTGAAACGCTGACCCGGCTCCAAGGCGAGCTGAAGGAGCTGCAAAAGCAGGCGAAGGCGACCGTGGAGAGTGCCGACCGCCGGGAAAAGAAGCGCATCCAGGCACAGTTTGATGAGGAGATTGCCACTAAAAACGCTCAAATTGTTGTGGCAAAAGAGGCAGTATGGCTTTATGAGAAATTCGGCGAGGGAGAATACCAGGATATCCCCGGCCTTTGTAAAATCGCAGACAAAGAGACGATCTTGGAGGAAAAGGGCTGCTCCCTGACCCCCGGCGCTTATGTAGGTGTGGCCCCAGTGGAGGATGACGGTGTGGACTTTGCCCAGCGGATGGAAGAAATTCACCGGGAGCTGGCGGAATTGCAAAAGGAGTCCAACGAGCTGATGGAGACCATCTCACGGAATTGGGAGGAGATGGGGCTGTGAAGTGGGAATATGTTCGAGCCGATGAATTCTGTATATCTGTAAGAGATGGCACACATGATACACCTAAGCAAACAGAATCAGGGTATAAACTTGTCACCGGAAAACACATAAAAGATGGTCAAATAGATCCAACAGATGCTTACTACATTTCAGAACAAGATTACATAGCCATAAATGAGAGAAGCCTTGTAGAACAGTGGGATGTTCTTATGTCAATGATTGGAACCGTTGGAGAAGCCGCAGTTGTCAAGAACATTCCCAACTATGCAATTAAAAATGTAGCGTTATTTAAATGTGGTGGTTCTGAGTTAAAAGGAAGATGGATTAACTATTATTTACATTCTCCTAACGCACAAGGGCATATGTCGGGGAATCAAAAAGGTTCGAGTCAGCAATTTTTATCATTAAAACAATTAAGGGGAATGCTGGTTCCGATTACTGACGAGTTATATATGCAAAGAGTGATTGATGTACTCTCTACCTACGACAATCTCATCGAAAACAACCAAAAGCAAATCAAGCTATTGGAAGAAGCAGCCCAGCGGCTGTATAAGGAATGGTTCGTTGATTTGCGGTTTCCGGGGCACGAAACCACGCCGGTTGTGGACGGAGTGCCGGAGGGGTGGGAGCAACAAAGCCTTGGCAGAATAGCCTCCGTTTTAAGACGTGGGATTTCCCCAAAATATGATGATAATGGGAAATATTTTGTAATTAGCCAGAAGTGCATACGTCGATCCATTATGGATATTAGTGAGGTGCGGAGAGAATCAAGAGACTATTCGCTAGAGTTAAATTTACAAGACAAAGACACTGTTATCTGTTCCACTGGGACTGGCACACTTGGGCGAGTGGGACAAGTATTTGGAGTATACCAAAATACAACTTTTGATTCTCATGTTACTCTTGTAAGAACTAAAGAATATCAAAATTTTATTTATCAATCAATAAAGTACCAACAGGAATTTTTAATGGGAATGGGGCGCGGCTCTACCAACCAACAAGAACTTTATCGTGGAGTAATTGAAGGTTTACTGATATTGGTTCCCACACAGGAAATTCTAAACAAAGCAGATAATATACTCTCTGCAATACATGATAAAATAACTGCTTTGAACTCTCAAATAGGGTTGCTTGTTGAAGCCCGCGACCGTCTGCTGCCGAAGCTGATGAGCGGAGAAATTGAGGTGTAAATATGGTAACCATAAAAAGAGTTCATATAAAAAATTTTCGCTCCATTGTCGATGAAACAATTGAACTTAAAGATTTCAATTGCTTTGTTGGAAAGAATGATTCAGGCAAATCAAATGTCTTGAAAGCATTAAATCTGTTTTTTAATGAAAAAACAGATTTCGATACGCCTTTTGACTTTGAAAGCGACTATTCCAAGTTTGCAAAACGCGGGCAAAAACAAGCAAGGGAGATTTCTATTGCATTGGAAATTGTAGTTCCTGAAACATTTATTGAACATGGCGTGAAAACTTGGAAAAAAACGTGGCGCATCAATGGCTTGCATTCCGATAATATGGACACTCTTTTCAAGCCAGCATCTCGTGGAATTACTTGGTTGCAAAGAATACAATACCAATATATCCCTGCTGTAAAAAGCGACGATTATTTTAAGAATTTGCTTGCCAAATTGTATGAGTCCATGACAGATACGGCAAACAGCGCACTTAAGGACTTAAATGATGAGTACTCAGAACGGTTGGAAGACCTAACATCTGGCTTGACTAATCAGTTAAGGCAGGTACTGGGGATAAGGTCCGCCATTCAAATGCCATCGAATTTAAGTACACTTTTTAGAGATATGTCTTTTTCTACAAGTGATAAATATGTGCAAGGAATCGATTTGAGCCACCGTGGTGATGGAATAAAGGCAAGACACATTCCTTCAATTTTAAGATATTTGCAAGATAATATTGAGAAAGGTAGACCGAAACGCTCCGTAGGTGGTGCGTACATTTGGGGATTTGAGGAACCAGAAAATGGAGTAGAATACCTTGCTTGCTTTGAAATGGCAAAAGAGTTTCTGTTATATACCGGCGAACGTCAAATCTTTATTACAACACATTCACCGGCTTTTTACAGTCAAACTAAAAGTGAAAATACTGCTTGCTTTTTAGTAGATAGAGTGGATGGCACATCTAAATATTTGCTCGATAGTAGACAAGTAGCAGAAACTATGGGACTTATGCAACTTGTTGCACCATTTATACAGGTAGCCAAGGATGAATACATAGCGAATACCGAGAAAGCATATCATAGCCTTATAGATCAAATCCGAAAGGCTGTGAATATTATGAGAAGATCAGACAATAAACTGGATGTCGCACAGGTTTTAAGTGTAATCGAGCAATACTCGTTGGCGCTGGATATGCTTGACGATTATGATCACGATCGTTTAGAGAAGCCCAAAGGCGATGGTGCCGTTTACTCTTTGAAATACGACGAGTGTATGGAATTGATTTCCAAAATGAGGTTTTCTGCCGAAAGTACTCTCTTTGGAAATGAGAAAGATGATTCGTTTAAGGGCAGTATCGGAAATATATACCAATCATTTGGCGGGGTTGATGTTTATCCTTCAGTACAAGAAAAAGCGGCAAATCTCTTGTATTTTATTACAAAAAATCATTCATTCGCCGATGGAAACAAGCGCATTGCAGCCGCAATATTCTTGTATTTCCTCGAAAGAAATAATCTTTTGTTCAATGAGAATGGCGATAAAGTTATTGCAGATCATACATTAGTGGCAGTTATAGTGATGATTGCTGAATCGCGTCCCGATGAAAAAGAAACAATGATTAAACTGATAATGAACTTCCTAAAATAAGGATGTGGTGTGATGAGCTATGATTACTCCGAAAATATCCTCATTCAAGAAAGCACCGGCCATCTGCTGGAGGATGAGCTTGGCTGGGAGGTTGCCTTTGCCTACAACACCGAACAGTTTGGTGAAAACGGCACCTTTGGGAGAACATCGTACAAGGAAATCCTTCTGACTCGTTATTTCCGTGCCGCTTTGCAGACCCTCAATCCGTGGATTACCCCCGCACAGATGGACGAGGCCCAGCGGAAGATGAAAAGCACCCTCTCTACCGCATCCCTTATGCAAATCAACGAGGAGAAATACGCGCTAATTCGCGACGGCATCCCGGTCACGGTGCGGAAACCGGGTGGCAGGACAGAGGTTAAATACGCTCAAGTCATTGACTTTCAGCATCCCACCGACCAGAGCAGGAACCTTTTTCTCGCTGTTAAGGAGATGAAAATCCACGGGGACTATTACCGCCGCCGGACAGACATCGTGGGCTTTGTCAATGGCATCCCACTGCTTTTCGTGGAATTGAAGAAGAACACAGTAGATGTGGAGAATGCCTACACGGATAACTACACCGATTATCTGGATTCGATTCCCCATCTTTTTTATTACAACGCCTTTCTCATTCTCTCCAACGGTGTGGAGGCCAAGGTAGGAACGCTGGGAAGTAAGTTTGAGTTTTTCCATGAATGGAAACGGCTTTCTGAAGATGATGAAGGTAATGTAGCGCTGGAAACCATGCTTCGGGGTATCTGCAAGAAAGAGACCTTCCTTGATTTGCTGGAAAACTTTATCCTTTATGACCACTCCGATGGTCGGACGGTCAAAATTCTTGCTCGGAATCACCAGTACCTGGGTGTCAACGAGGCTGTCAAAGCTTACGAGACGCGAAAGCTGCGGGACGGTAAGCTGGGCGTTTTCTGGCACACCCAAGGGAGCGGCAAAAGCTATTCTATGGTATTTTTGTCGGCAAAAATCCGCAGAAAGTTTGCTGGCGCCCCTACCATTGTGATTCTGACGGATCGGCATGAACTGAACAAGCAGATCAGTGACACTTTTGAGAACTGCGGACTACTCGGTATGGCGAAAGCGTCTCAATTCATTGCCTCCAATGGTTCTGACTTGGTGGATAAACTCAGAGGCAACCCCAGTTTTATTTTTACATTGATACAGAAATTTAACTGCCAGATGGAAACCCCGATTTTACCCGACCACGATATTATTATCATGTCCGACGAAGCTCACCGTAGCCAGTATGGTGTTTTTGCGGAGAATATGTGTGCATTGTTACCAACGGCGGCAAGGATAGGTTTTACCGGTACACCCTTGCTGTCCAGCGACAACATCACTGAGCGAACCTTTGGCGGATACATATCCATCTATGACTTCAAACGGGCTGTGGAGGACGGGGCCACCGTGCCGCTTTATTATGAAAACAGGGGCGAGAAAATCCTGAATATCGACAATCCCGAAATCAATGATCGGATTTTGGAGGCCATTGAGAGGGCTGATCTGGACCCTACTCAGCAGGAAAAGCTGGAACGGGAGTTTGCCAAGGAGATACACTTGCTCACAGCGGAACCACGCCTGGATTCCATAGCCAAGGATTTTGTGGGGCATTACTCCGATCTTTGGACCAGCGGAAAAGCGATGTTTGTCTGTCTCAACAAGGTCACCTGTGTGCGGATGTATAACCTTGTCCAGAAATACTGGGCCTTGGAGATAGAAGCATTACGGGAGAAACTCAAACATATCTCTCAGCAAGAAGCGCAGGAGTTGCAGCGTAAGATTCAGTGGATGCAAGAGACAGAGATGTGTGTGGTTATCAGCCAGGAACAGAACGAGGTTCAAACTTTCCGAAAATGGGGACTGGATATTTTGCCTCACCGTAAAAAGATGGAGAAACGAGAGCTGGATAAAGATTTTAAGGACCCTGAAAGCACGTTCCGAGTTGTATTTGTATGCGCTATGTGGCTTACAGGCTTTGATGTGAAGTCCTTGTCGTGCCTATATCTGGATAAGCCCCTCAAGGCTCACACGCTGATGCAAACCATTGCTCGGGCCAACCGTGTGGCAGAGGGAAAAAGTAATGGCCTTATCATAGACTATGTTGGTATTGTAAAGGCGCTGCGGCAGGCACTAGCGGATTATACTGGGAATAGAGGCGCAGGCGGTAGCGATCCCACAGTAGACAAGGACAAGCTCATTGGACGGATTCATGAGGTAATCACATCGGCTGATGCGTTTCTAGCGGAGCATAATTTCTCGTTGAAAGTCTTGGTAAATGCGGCGAAAGGTACATTTGAGAAGCTTTCGTTGATACAAGACGCGGTTAATGCCATGTGTGAGTCTTTGGAGGTCAGAAAAACCTATTTGACCTATGCAGGCGAATTGAGTCGTTTGATGAAATATGTGGACAGGGATGATATAGATTCAACAACGAAGGCTTATAAAGACGCGATAATTGCGATTTACGATGCTCTTCAGAAAAAACGCAAACATGCAGATAACACTGATCTTATGGTGGAGATCAACAAAATCGTGAATGAGTATGTTTCCATCGAACCACATCAAAAAGGTATTATACAATCCAAGCAATTTGATATCAGCAAAATCGACTTTGAACTCCTGATGCGTGAATTTTCCAGAAAGAAAACGCAAAATTTAGTGTTGAAAGACCTTCAGGAGTTGATACAGATTCGGCTCAGTGGAATGTTGTCAGCAAATCCAAATCGCATAGATTATATGCAGCGCTATCAGGAAATCATCGCAGCCTACAACAGTGAACAGGACAGGGCAACCATCGAAAAGACATTTATGGATCTTATGGATTTGGCAAATAGCATGAGCGAGGAACAGCAACGTTACATTCGGGAGGGCTTTTCCAGCGACGAAGAACTGTCACTTTATGATATGCTGTTTAAGGATAACTTGTCCAAATCGGATATAAAGGCTATTAAAATGGTTGCGGTAGAGTTGCTCTCCAAGATTAAAGCCAAGATTGCGGAGTTTGACCACTGGACAGATAAGCAGGAGACCAAAGCCGCCGTTGATAATTTGATCCGCGATACACTGTGGCAAGGGTTGCCTGAGAGCTTTGATGAGATCAGCATTTCCGAATATCGCCAACGTATCTATGAGTATTTCTACACAAGATACAGAAATGTGGCATAAATCAAGATAACCGGGACTGCAACAACCAGCAGTAGAGAGCAACTACCGATGTAGCTGCTCCCTACTGCTGGTTCAGGTTATATGCTGGCTTGGCATGAGTATCTGTAAGTGCAAGTTGTCAGCGTGTATCCTTAAATAAATTACACATCTGTGTACCGGCCTACCTCCACGAAGTCCCGCCCCAGGCGGGAGAGGTCTTTGACGAGAATAAGGTTGATAATGCCGTTCCGGGCGTCCTCCAGCATTTCCAGAAATCCGGGCCGCTGAAAGTTGCCCCCGCTGTACCCATCGTCGCAATAGGTCTTGGTCTCCACCCAGCCGTTGAGCATGGCGAACTTGGACAGAAGCTCCCGCTGATTTTCGATGCTGACGGATTCATCAGCGGGGATATAGTTTCTGGCCTTGGCGGAGTTGGAGGCATCGTCCACGCTCAACCGGCAGTAGATACCCACCTTATACAGCTTGTTCATACCGCCGCCCGCCTTTCCTGGGACAACGCATTATCCACACAGCCAACGTAACGATAAAACACCTTTACGTCCTGGATGCGGGTATTGCCGCACTTTTGGGCCTCGCCAACCTCGATACGGTCCACCAGCTCAAACAACAGTGAATTGACTAAAGGTGTAGAATGTTATCAGAAGGTGATAAGTACCAGTACCGTGTATCGTTTGAGCGGACAAAAGAAGAAAACCGGCAGTGTAGAACGTCAAACCAGTCAGCGAGGAAGGAAACCGGCCCTGACGGAAGAAGATTTGCAGGGCATAGACCAACTGATCGCAGCCCAGCCGGATATTACAATCGGGGAGCGGTCAGCAGACAAGACTCCCTTGAATACGCCTGCCAATACCACGATTCTTTCCTCCATAAGACGCAATGGTGAGACGGCCTATACGATTTACAGCGGTGGAACGACCCGCGCAAAATTTCTGGACTATCTTAAGGAAACGCTCATTCCCACACTGCACGAAGGGGATATTGTTGTCATGGATAATATGCGTACGCATCACGGCAAAGAGGTCCGGACGCTTTTGGAGGGGGCTGGCATGAAATTACGGTACTTGCCACAGCTTCCGCATGGTATTGCTGAGGCTTTCTCGCTGATCTGCCCATCCGACTGCATTGGTTGGTTTTCTGCCGCTGGTATTCCTTGCTAATTTCTTGGATTGCTATAGACACGATTTACCTACAGTCCAGCGGCATGGCGGTCAATTTTTCCGACGTCATCCTCTCCGATCAGAACGAGAGCCGAAAGCTGATCGTCAGCGTGCAAAAGGCCACGGTCGCCACCAAGCTGACCGACCGCCTCATCAAACAGCTTGACATTCTGAAGAAGACGCAGAATGTATCCTATACCGGAACGGGCTGCTTCGTTGTCGTTTTAGACAATCTGACAGCCGCCAACGTAATCGAGGACCCGACCAAGGAAACGGTCACAATTCGAATCGGCCACCCTTATTTGCAGGCAGTTGAAATCGATCCGAACGACGTTATCATAGACGCCGTTGAGGAAAGCCTGCTGGCGCGGGGAGACATTGAACTGACCCTGGCGGATTACAGGGCCATTGAACGGGATCTGCGCTCCCGTTTGGGAGAGAAGTTTGATACTGCGGCAAACGTGCAGGCCGCGGATGAGCTTGCCCCCAAGATGGTCCAGGCGGTCTATGAGCCGGTTGTGAAGGCGGTTGACCGCCGCTATCAAGTGATTATGCGGTTCCAATAGCGGCCGGTAAAACGCCGGCGCTGCATCCCGCTCCATGTTCTCCCCCAGGCGGTGGCCCAGCGCTCGCAGTAAAGCGCGTCGTGCGGAACGCGGCGTTTTCGCCTGCACCCCGCGAAGCAGTGGTATTATTTCCGAGCTTAAAGCTCGGAAATAATATATTCGCTTGTTCCAAAGAGTGCAAGCCCTTTCTGAACCGGCCCCTCCATCCAAAACAATTCCATAAAAATTTTTCAGCATGGGATACTTTTCCCTTCCCCGCCGTTTACCTAACAAGCACCGCAAAACCAAGACAAAGGATGTGACCGCTTATGCTTGCTATGTTCCTCGCCATGCTGGAGAGCGAGGAGGACCAGAGGAGGTTCACCAAACTCTATGAGGCCTATGAAAAGAAGGTCTACGCCGTCGCCCTGCGCATTCTGGGAGACCCTGTCCGGGCGGAGGACGCCGCCCAGCAGACCTGGTTTCAGCTTTTGAAACGCTGGGATCGAGTCTCCGCCCTCCCCTGGGAGGAGACGGAGGGCTACGCCGTCACCACGTCCAAAAACTGCGCCCTGGACATGCTCCGGGCGGAGCGGAGGACCGTGGCCTTCCCCGAGGACTGGGACCCCCCGGCCCCGGAGGACCGCCAGGACGAGTACGACTACCTGGTGTCCCTCATCCGCGCCCTGCCGGAGGGCTACCGCCGGATTCTGGAGCTCAAGTGCGTGGAGGAGCAGACAAACAAGGAGATTGCACGGCGCTTGAACATCAACGAGTCCACCGTGGCCAGCCGGGTGATGCGGGGCCGGGCCATGCTGCGCTCGCAGCTGAAAAAGGAGGGATATGCTTATGACGCGGTTTGAGTCTTCCCTGCGCCGGGGGCTGATGGACGCCAACCTGGCCCAGTATGAGCGGGTGCTCCAAGACGCGGACGCGGCCCAGCCGGATTTCTCCCCCTCTTACCTCCGGGAGCGGATGCGGCTCCTGGCGGACCCCTGGGGCTGGATGCGGCGGCGGGAGACCGTGAGCCCCCGCCGGAGGCGGCGGCTGGACTGGCGGGTAATCGCCATCGCGGCGGCGCTGCTGCTCCTCTCCGCCTGCGCCGTAGCCGTGGTGACCGGGCAGTTCTCCCAGTGGTTCCCCAGGATGGGGGCGGACCCCAGGGACCCGGAGATTTCAGAGGAGGTCCTGAGCCGCACGGGCACGGCCATCGAACAGACCCAGACCGTGGACGGCGTGACGGCCGCGTTGAACGCCGCCGTGTGGGACGGAAGCTATCTGCACATGTCCCTGACGGTGACGGCCCCGGACATTCCCCAGGAGGTGGCTGCGGAAACCAGTCTCTACACAGAGGAATGCAGCTTTTCTCTGTCGGAGGAGAATTGGAAGGAGTACGTGCGGAAAGATGAGGAGCGCGGTTTTGCCGAGATGGGCGGCGGCTCTCAGGAGCTGATAGAGCGGACGATTCAGAACATGCTGGACATGGGCCAGGCCGGATACTGGAACCACGTCGGCCTGCTGAACTTCCCCCTGATCAGCCGGGAGGGGGACACCCTCACCTTCGAGGCCTGGATTGCTTTCGACGCCTATCTGGAACAGCCGGAAATCACCCTGCGGCTGAAAAATATCGCCACCTATGTGGACGGAAAGGGTGAGATTAGATGGATCGGAAACGAGCGCACCGGTCCCGGACCGGACGTCCCCATTTTGAGAGGCCCCATCGACTTCACCTTTACCCTGGGGGAACCCATCCGGCCCATTCACTACCAGGGGGCCGTGGAGGTCACGGCGGAGGACGTTCCCTTCCGGTTCACCAGGTTTGAGATATCCGTCTTTGACATGGACCTTGACTTTGAGGTCCCGGCCCCGGTGGAGTACACCCGCCCCGAAGAGTACGACGAGCTGAAACAGCAGAACCCGGACAAACTGTACGACCGGGACGTGAGCAAGGCGGTCTTTGGGGTTATCCAGGGCCTGTGGACTGAGGACGGCGGCTATGTGGACCTCTCCCAGCGGGGCGGCGGCTTGGGCTCAACCACTGCACCGGAGGGAGTCTTCGGCGGCAGCGTGGGCGTCAGCTATCCCCACCCCATCGACCCCGCCACGGTGACGGCGGTCAATCTGAACGGCGCCCGTGTGGAGCTGGACGAATTGGAGCGGCTGGCCGAGTAAAAAATTTTTCAGAATTTTTCAAAATCCTGGGATACAATGCCCTCCCGCTCCGTTTACTAAGCAGAACGGAGCGGGGAGGGCATTTCTTCCCTTGCCGGAAAAGAAAGGATGGTATCACACATGAAAACTTGGAAGCATTTGATCTCAGGGCTGCTGGCCCTGACCCTACTGGCGTCGTTGAGCTGCGCCGCCCTGGCGGAGGAACCCACGGCAAAGACGGAGAAGGCCCCGAAACCCGCCGGGCAGTTCTCTCAGTGGTTCCCCCGGTTTGAGCAGGACCCCGCCGCGCCGGAGGCCGTGGAGGCCGTCCTGGCCAAAATGGGCACCGCCGTCAGGCAGAGCAAAACGAAAAACGGCGTGACTGCCACGCTGAACGGCGCCATCTGGGACGGGGATACCCTGCGGATGTCCCTGACGGTAAAGGCCCCCAACATCCCCGAGGAGGTCACCGGAGAGACCAACCTCTATACGGAGGAATGCTCCATCGCCCTGCCGGAGAAGGACTGGAAGGATTACGTGCGGAAGGACGTTGAGCGCGGTTTTGCCGAGGTGGGCGGCGGCACTCAGGAGCTGGTGGAGCAGTCCATTCAGAACATGCTGGACATGGGGCAGGCCGACTACTGGAACCATGTCAACGTGCTAAACTTCCCCCTGGTCAGCCGGGAGAAGGATACCCTCACCTTCGAGGTCTGGATGTCCTTCAAAGATTATCTGAAGCAACCAAAGCTCACTCTGCGCCTGGAGAACATCGCCACCTATGAGGACGGCAAGGGCGACCGGGTGACCTGGCACGACGGCAAGCGCACCGGCCCTGGACCGAAGGACGTCATTTTGAAGGGACCCATGGAGTTCACCTTTCAGCTGGAGAACATCCTCCCGGCGGCGGCATACACAGGGGACGTGAGGATCACAGCGGAGGACATCCCCTTCCGGCTCACGGACTTTGAAATCAGCCCCTTTGAGGTGAACGTCGACTACGAGGTCCTGGCCCCGGTGAACTCCATCCGGGTTACGAAGCCCGGCGAGCCGGAACCCCAGCCGGACCAGGACAAGCTGGACCATCAGGACGTGCGCAAGGCGGTCCTCAAACTCATCCAGGGCCTTTGGACCAAGGACGGCAAATATGTGGACCTCTCCCAGCGGGGCGGCGGGAGCAGCATGGGCACCTCGCCGGACGGGACCTGCGACGGCGACGTGGGCGTCAGCTATGCCTACCCCATCGACCCCGCCACAGTAGTGGCGGTGGACATCGGAGGAACCCGGGTGGAGCTTGCCAAGCTGAAGCCCGCGGCGGAGTAAAGGGCCGGAACGCGGAGGCGCCGCCATACGGCTGAATGAGGAATCCCGCGGCAAGGCGCGGCTGAGGCCCCGCAGCCGGAAGACATGACTAAACCGTGACAAAAACCCCCTATCCGATGGCGGAAGCCCTGCGGGCTTTCAAAATCGGATAGGGGGCTTTGTTCTCCGGCGTCTTGCTTTTCCGGTCCCGCCGCCTTCTATGAAAGACCAGCTTAAGAAAATCTTCATCGTTTTTTAGGAAAAAGGCAACAAACCGGAAGCCCCTTTCTGTTACGATGGAACGGAGCAAAAAGGAGGATGCGTATGCCCCACAAGATTCTGGTCGTCGACGACGAAGCCGAAATCGCGGATCTGATCGAAACGTATCTTGCGGAAGAGGATTACACGATCTTCAAGTTCTACTCAGCCAGGGACGCTTTGGCCTGCATCGAAACCACGGACCTTGATCTCGCCATCCTGGACGTGATGCTGCCGGACATCGACGGCTTCGCCCTGTGCAGGAAAATTCGGGAAACCCACACCTGGCCCATCATCATGCTGACGGCCAAGGACGCGGAGACCGACAAAATTACCGGCCTGACCCTGGGGGCCGACGACTATGTGACCAAGCCCTTCCGTCCCCTGGAGCTGGCGGCCCGGGTGAAGTCCCAGCTTCGCCGCTATAAAAAGTACAATCCCGCCCGCGCCGGGGACACGGGCCCCGCCGTTCCGGCGGATACGCTGATTCACGGCGATCTGGTGCTGAGCAAAAAGGCCCACGCCTGCACGCTGAACGGCCGGTCCCTGGATCTGACCCCCACGGAGTTCTCCATCCTCCGCATCCTGCTGGAAAACCGGGGAAGCGCCGTGGGCGCCGAGGAGCTGTTTCATCAAATCTGGAAGGACGAGTACTACAGCAAATCCAACAATACCATCACGGTCCACATCCGGCATTTGAGAGAGAAGCTGGGGGACGGCACGGACAAGCCCAGATACATCAAAACGGTATGGGGAGTGGGATATAAAATTGAAGCGAACGGATAGGGACGAGTATTCGGTCTTTCACTCCAAGCTTACCCGGCGGGTCTGCGGCAGCGTGGCGCTGTCGGTTTTCATCGTCGCCGCCCTGTACCGGCTGCTCTGGAAGCGGCGGATGGGCGATGTGATCGTCTGGTTTTTGGTCCATGTCCTGAACATGAGCCGCCAGGAGGCCTTTTATTTTTACGCCGATCACTTCCGCCTCAACAAGGACCTCTTTTTCTGCGGCGCGGTATTCCTGATCTTTGCTTTCATGCTGTGGCGGGTCTTCCGGGGTATGAGCCGTTACTTTGGCGAGATCAACCGGGGGATTGAGTCCCTGCTGGCGGACGACGGGGAGCAGATCCGCCTCTCGCCGGAGATGCTGCCCTTCGAACGCAAGCTCAACGCCGTCAAGCGGACCCTGGCGGAGCGGAAAGAGGAAACCGCCCAGGCGGAGCGGCGGAAGGACGAGCTGGTCATGTATCTGGCCCACGACATCCGAACGCCGCTGACCTCGGTAATCGGCTACCTGAGTCTCCTGGAGGAGGAGCCGGACAGCCCGCCGGAGCAGCGGGCCAAGCGGGTACGCATCGCCCTGGACAAGGCCTACCGGCTGGAAACGATGATGAATGAATTTTTTGAAATCACCCGGTATAACTCCCAGCAGATCGCCTTGTCCAAGGAGCCTGTGGACCTCTACTACCTGCTGGTGCAACTGGCGGACGAGATGACGCCACTGCTGGCGGAACGGGGCAACCGGGTGGTTTTGAGGATGGACGAGAACCTGACGGTCCGGGGAGACGCGGAAAAGCTGGCGCGGGTGTTCGGCAACATCCTGAAAAACGCGGCGGCCTACAGCGACCCCCAGACCGAGATCACGGTTTCCGCCAGGCGGGCGGAGCAAGACGTCATCATTCGATTCCAGAACCGGGGGGAGGACATTCCGGCGGAAAAGCTGGAGGCCCTTTTCGATAAGTTTTACCGGCTGGACCAGGCCCGCTCCACCGGCACGGGAGGCACGGGCCTGGGGCTGGCCATTGCGAAAGAGATTGTCCTTCTCCATGGCGGGAGCATCCAGGCGTCCAGTGAAAATCACACAGTCACCTTCGCCATCCGCCTGCCCGGAGGAGACTTATAAAATCTCAGCGTTTTCTTAGGAAATTTTTAATCATTCGGCAATACCATCTTAAAGCATGCGGCGCCTCTGTCTGATAGAATCAAACCCAACAGAGGCGCTTTTCCATTTACCAAAGAATACAAGAAAGGAATGCTTACGATGGAAGAACGAGTGATTGATTTTGAAAGCCGGCAGGCCCTCCGCCGGGAGCGGCGGCGCAAACAGATTCGGAGGGCACGGTTCCTTCAGGCCGTTGTGTGGGTGCTGGCCATTGCCGGGCTGATTGTTCTGGGGCGGGAGATGATCTCCACGTTCCGTCGGATCTCCCCCCCGCCCACCGGCTCGGCCTATCAAGGGGCCGAACCGGCGGGCAGCGGGCAGGCGGAAGTCATCCAGGCTCCTCTGGACGATGAGACCTTACAGGCCCTGCGGGATCTGGCGGTTCAGGATGAGCGGGTGCAGAACGTGATCGACCGCTGTCAGGACTACCCGGAGGATTTGCTGCACATGCTGTCCCGGAATCTGGATATGCTGGACTTTGTTCTGGAATACCCGGAGAAGCAGGGGCGGGTATTTGCCGACACCATCGGCGAGGTGGAGGTCGGGGAGATCCCGCTCCTGCTCCAGTACGACCAGCGCTGGGGCTATGGGGCTTACGGGGCCAGCTCCGTGGCGGTCAGCGGCTGCGGACCGGCGTGTCTTTCCATGGTGGCGGCCGGGCTGACGGGGGACAATACGGTCACGCCCTATGCCGTGGCCCAATACGCCGGCCAGGAGGGCTATTATGTCTACGGCGCGGGAACGTCCTGGAGCCTCATGAGCCGGGGGGCTTCCCACTTCGGCTTGGAGGGGGAGGAGCTGCCCCTGATGAAGTCCAGGATGGAGAGCGCCCTGCGGGAGGGCCGTCCCATCATCTGCGTGGTGGGCCCCGGGGATTTTACCACCAGCGGGCACTTCATCGTTATCACCGGGATGCGGGACGGGCAGTTTACCGTCAACGACCCCAACAGCGCCGAGCGAAGCAGCATGCTCTGGGATTATGAGACGCTGGAACCCCAGATCAGCAATTTGTGGGCCTTCCGTGCCGTGTAAAGGGGGAGGGAACTTATGAACCGGAAGCGAAAGACCGCCGTCCTGTACGATTGAGAACATCAGGAAAGGAACGAACACCATGGAAATGAACCGTCTGCCCGCCCCCCCGCTCGGTCCCCGGGGCGTGCGCTTTCCAAATCGCACCACCTCCCTTCATGAATATGCTTGGGGGACAAAAAATGCCGGACGGATTCCCTCCGTCCGGCGTAATGAGATAGCGGGCGCTCAAGATGATTCCTTACCAATCACCTCCGCCTTCGCCAAAGAAAACCGTACCGAGCGCCGATCCCGCATCAGTACGCCGGGAATACGGTAAGAGTGTTTCAGATCCCAGCTGTGGAGATCGGCCAGAATTTTGCACAGCTTCCAGCTGGAGATTTCAAAGGACCGCCTGCCATCGTACACATCCTGCGGGACCTTGTGGGATTTGAGGTCCCTGTTTTCGTGGGCACGGATCAGCAGCGCCTGTCCATCCGCGGAAATCAAAAAGCATATCCGCTTAGGGCATCCAATGAGCCGGAGCGTTTCCGTGAAAATGTGGATTCGGCTTGTCTTCAGATAAAACGAGATATGGACGCCGTTCATTTCTCCATTTTTTTCTCTTTGCCTCTCCACTGCTCCGGAGAGCTGAAATTAAAAAGCAGCATGACCTTGTTGTCCACTGTCACGATACGCCCTGCCGTCCTATAGACACAGCCGGTATCCCAGCCCCACATTTCGTAAAGCTTTGAAGAAAACTTGACGCACTCCATGCGCCGGGGTGCGTAATCTTTGATGTTCTTCCTCCAGGGAATACCATCCTTATCCTTGAGTGTCACCGGCACAAGCAGGACGCTCTTCTTCTGAGGATGGATTTCAATGCGCACCCGCTCACAATTGTTCAGCGCCGTCAGGGCCACCTTGTTAAAGGTGATTCCTGCGCTCCAGATGGTGCATGTCGGGGAAAAATAGGCGACTCTGCGGGTAAAATACTCCCCGCTGACCACCTGAAACCCATCCATGGATATTTCCTCAATCTCATTGCTGAAAGGAACCGCTGTCATCGGTATACCTCCTATACTCTGTCCGTTGTGATGTAGCCGTCCGCAAGATCGATTTTGTATTGCTCTTCGTGAGATTCCACCGGGGCTCCAAAGTAATCCCGCCACTCTCCCGGAAGATAGGACCGCCGCTTTTTCCCGCCCATAAACAGTTCAAAATCCGTCAGCTTGAACAAAAACAGCATTTCCTCCTGATAAACAGCGGGTCTGCCCAGCATTTTATAGCGGTATTCCGAATCCCATTTCATCAAGTCAAAGACCTTTGCCGCGAAGATTCTGCACAGCATGTCCCGGTTAGAGAGCTCTTTTTCTCCCCCGCCTTTCGCCCACCGCAGAGAGTCCGGCGCGTCGGGGAGACAGGGGCGTATAATCAAACGCCGCTGTTCCGGGTGAATTAGAATTTGAATATGGGTCACACCCGGAAACCTCCGCAAGCAGGCCATATTGAACTTGATCCGGGTTGGCCAGATGGTAATGGCCGGCTCGTAGGTGTGTGAGAAAAGCTCCGCCCTGGTTACCTGATATCCAGCCAGGTCCGCCACGGCTTCCGGTTCCTCTCCGTCCACCGGCTTTGCGCTCGAAAAAATATCGTCCAATTGACTACGTTCCAGCATGACCGGCAGCCGCCTCTCTTGTGAGTGTTTCCATCATGGCTTGCAGCTCCTCTTCCGTCGAACCGCCGTACTGCGCCATACCGGGAGCCGGGACGCTGGGCCTGTGGGACTGCCAGGCCGCGCTTTTCGCCATGTAGAAAATATCATTTTCTACAATATGGCCATAGAATTCCTCGCCGAAGCCATGTTCCCATTGCTCCGGGAGCAGTTCAATCCGTTTCTTTCCTGCGTCCTCCGCTGGCGCAAGCAGCACGGATACGGCGTTTTCCAGGTTGAACAGGATGATCTGACCGTCGCTGCGCCGTATCCAGGTCCCCCGGACCCGGTAAAGCAGGTCCGGGTCCCACTCCATGATGCCGAAAAGCGCCGCGCCGAAGTGCCGGCAGCACAGCGCCTTCGGGTACAGCGGCTTAGCGGCGTCGGAACGCCATTTGACGCAGTGGACCGCGTCCCTGCCGCAGGGCCTGATGGCGATTTTCCGCTCGGAAGGATGGAGAAGCAATTGAATATAAGCGATATCCGCAAACCGTCTCATGCAGAAAAGATTGAAGGTGATCCGGTCCCTGGAGACCGTCATTGCCGGGCCCTCATACCGGGCCTGCAAAAATTGGCTTCGGACGACCTGATAGCCCTCCAGATCAAAGGCGGAAAACGTGCTTTTCCGCACCCGGTTTTTCCGATCCGGTCCCTTGACGCTGTTGGATGCATCGTAGTAAAGTCCGGGATCGTCGTTGACCCAGTGGTGGTTGATGGGAACGAATCCGCGGAAAACTCCGCCGTCTATGACCTGAAGGCTGGGCAGTCCGCCGCGGATATGGTGCTTTCGGTTTTGAAGAAGCGCCTGCACCATCTCAAACGTCTCCCGCGAGACGATGGCCTCATGCTGGCCCAGATAGTGGTACTGGTCCAGGTCCTGCCGGTTCTTTCTGCGCTTGTGCTCAAACAAATCCGAGGTAAAGGTTTTCCAGGTCAGGACGTCGCCGCAGTACCGCTCATTTGTGAGAATGTAGCCGATGGAGCCGCTGTTCCAGCCCGTGCTCCCGGTTTTTGTCCGGCAGCCGATATCCGTCAGAAAATCTGCGATATCCGCCTGGGACCAGCCGTGGAGATATGCGTCGAAAATAAAGCGGACCACTTTGGCCTCTGCTTCGTTGACCACAAGGGGCGCGTATTTGATATAGTTTCCGGCGGCGTCCCTCTGCCGGTCATAGCCCAGCGGCGGGGGCGTCAGCAGCTTGCGGTCCTTAAACCTCTGGGCCAGGGACCAGACCATGGCTTCCCGCTTTTTAATGGATTCCTCCTGGGCAATGGAGGCGAGAAAGGTCAGCATCAATTCAGAGTCTTTCCCCAGCGTGTTCAGGTGATCCGTCTCAAAAAACACACCCACCGGAGGGGAGAGATTCTTAAGCTTGCGAATCAGGGAGATACAGTCCACCAGATTTCGCGCAAAGCGGGAAACGCTTTTTGTCACGATCAGGTCGTATTCACCCCTCTCGCAGGCGGCGATCATGGCATTGAATTCCGCGCGGTTTTTCAGGGATGTACCGGAGATGCCCTCGTCCGCATAGACGTGCCTTAAATCCCAGTTGGGCCGCTCCTTCGCCAGCTGGCGGTAATGCGCCTGCTGGAGTTCAAAGGAGGAAAGCTGTTCCTCGCTGTCTGTTGAGACGCGGCAGTAGGCGCACACTCTGAAGATTTGCGCCGGGTCGTCAAAATGGACTTTGGGTTTAGCGGGTATGAACACTTTGCCGCCGTCTTCGCTTTGATCCGGCTTTCCCGGTTCTTCCCTATCGTGGATGGGCATGAAAGCACCTCCTTTTTCAAATTCCCGGCTGTTGAATTTACGGTTCTTCTAATTGGCGAATCCTGCGGTTCTTCTCCGTTAGCTTGGAGGCCATGTTGTAAAGCAAAGCCGTATCCTCTCCGGTGAGGTCAAATATGTCAAAGGAGAGATTGCTTGCCCTCCCCAAAAGATAGTCCGTGCTTACGCCAAATACGTCGGCGATCCGGGAAAGTGTGTCCAGCGGAGGCTGGCGGATACTACTTTCGTAGGAGGAAATGGTACTTCTGTCCACTCTCAGCAGACGCGCCAGCTGCTTTTGTGAAAGGTGCATGGACTGCCGGAGCCTTTTGAGCCTTTCGGGAAGACAATATATCACAATTTACACCACCCTGCTGAATAAGAAAGATTATATCAGTAAAATGGTGACGGTTGGTCACATTCCTGC
Source organism: uncultured Oscillibacter sp. (assembly GCF_950073225.1). Taxonomy (NCBI): domain Bacteria; kingdom Bacillati; phylum Bacillota; class Clostridia; order Eubacteriales; family Oscillospiraceae; genus Oscillibacter; species uncultured Oscillibacter sp. Next base: position 10,685 of record NZ_CATMPS010000022.1, on the reverse strand, counting down.
GGCGCTTTGTAACCTTTTCCACGTTCTAGAGCCGCACCTAAAAATAAAGAGAAACGTTCAGCGGTCCAGGAATCGCAGGGCCGCATTGCCGTCCTTGACGGGCGTCGGCCCGTCTTCGTCCTCCGCCTTGCCCTGCGCTCCCTGCCCTCGCTTCCTTTTTTCTCATGATTTCTGGGAACTCTCTAGACCAAAGTTTTTCAATGGGATTCAGGTCCGGGCTGTACACAGGCGGAGAAAGGGCCTCCTCCGGAGCAGCCGGATTGACCGGCCGCCTGTAAGCGCGGAAACGCCGGGCCGGCTTGCGCGGCTGTCTGTTTGCGCTGTAAAACCTTCCGTTTTTATAAACTTGAAAAGTATGTATTGAAAAAAGAGACAACGGCGGATATAATGAGAAGCGCCAGCCGGTATGGATAGGGGAAGGGCCCTTTTTGCTGCTGTGCAACAAAGAGGCGCGGTGTTGTTTGAGACGGCGCCAAAAGTTGACGAGGAGGTACGGTTTGATGACATTAGAAGATTTACTGCGCTATGAAAATATTGTAATCCAATGCCATGATGACCCGGACGCGGACGCCATCGCCAGCGGCTACGCGCTGCTGAAATACTTGCAGAGCAAGGGGAAGTCCCCCCGGCTGGTATACAGCGGCGGACGGAAGGTCACGAAAAACAATCTGCTTTTGATGATTGAGAAGCTGAACATCCCCCTGGAACACCTGCGGGGGATGGACGGCGAGGCCGAGCTTTTGGTTACGGTGGACTGCAGGGCCGGACAGCGCAACGTATCGGCGCTGCCCTGCCAGACTCTCGCGGTCATTGACCACCATGAGCTTGACATGGGAGAGGTCCTGCCGGAGCTGCAGGAGGTGCGGCAGGACTGCAGCGCCTGCGTCACCGTGATATGGGCCATGCTGAAAAAGGCCGGGTTCCCCATTGAGGACCGCCTGCTGTCCACCGCTTTGTACTACGGCCTGTACATGGATACCCAGAAGTTCAAGGGCACCGAGAAGCTGGACCGGGAAATGCTGGACGCCCTGCGGTTCGATTGGGACATCATTCTCCTGCTCCAGAGCGCGGCCCTTGCCCTGGATGACTTCCGGATCGCAGGCAGCGCCTTTATGAATCTGCGCTACCATCCGGACTACCATTTTGCCCTGGCCCCGGTGAACACCTCCGAGCCGTACATGCTGGGCATCGTCAGCGACATGATGATGGACGTCCATGAGCTTTCCGTGTGCGTCGCCTATTGCCTGCTGGAAAGAGAGCGGTGCGTCAAGGTTTCCGTGCGCTGCTGCAAGCGCAGGGACCGGGCGGATGAAGTGGTGCACTGGCTTGTCCGGGACATGGGGAACGACGGCGGCGGCGACCGGACCAAAGCCGCGGGACGGCTGCCGCTTGCTTTGCTGGAAAAGAACTGCCCGGACGGCAATCTGCTCTATACGGCCGGAGAACTGATTTTCCAGCGGCTGACCGACTATTTCCACACCCCCCTCAAGCGGCTCGCCCCCAGGGCGGAGGAGTATGAGCCCGCGCGGGCGGAGGAGTTCTGCAAAGAGAAGGCGGAGCTTTACCACAAGAAAAAGGCGCTTGCCGGTTATGTGCGGACCATGGACATGTTCCCGGAGGGAACGGAGATTCTTCTCCGCACGCCGGAGGGCGATATCATCAAGAAAGCCGCCCCCGAGCTCTGCATCCTGATTGACGAGAGGCACGAAGTTTCTTACATCACGGAAGAGACTCTGCGGAGAGATTATGAGCTGACGGACGAGGAATTTCCCATGGACGGAGAATGGCTGTGGCAGCCCAAGGCGTACCACGCTGGCAAAAAAGAGGCGATGCTGCTGGCTCCCTGCGCCAAAAAGTGCGTGGCCAAGGACAGCCCCCGCATCTGGGCCGCCCAGCTGAACTGCCGGCTGGAGGTCCTTGTGTGGGGAGACTGGCATTTGGGCGAAATTGGGGACTGGCTGGTCTGCCAGGAGGACGACCACCAGAACGCGTACGTTATCCCGAGGACGGTTTTTGAGCAGTCCTATGAGCGGGTGGAGTAAGCCGAAGGCGGAAGGCCCCGCGCTTCTTCCCGGCGGCGCCCGGCGGAGTGCCGCGGTCCAGGCGGGAAACGGGGCGGACGCATGGAAGCATTTTGAATAGACAAAGGCAAAGGCCCGTTCCGGTTTTGGAGCGGGCCTTTGTTTTTGACTTAGAGCAGTTTCCGGAAATAATGAGAAAAAAGGAAGCGGGATTTTCAACCGCTCCCTTGCCCTTGAGCACGCCGCGAAAAATATCGAAAACTTCCCTCTTGCATTTCTCCACCCCCTGTGCTATAAATAATAGGTAACATCACAAATCCGCAATGAACGGGAAAATAACGATCACGCCTCGCCAAGAGAGGAAGGGCCGCCGGCTGCAAGCCCCTCCGCGACGCGCCGTTTGGTTCGCCCGGGAGCCGCCGTGGAGACACGGCCGGTCCGCCCTCCGTTACCGGGGCCTCGAGAGCGCGCCGCATGGCGCGAATTTGGGTGGTACCGCGGAAGGGCTTGCCTTTCGTCCCATGATTCTGGGGCGGAGGGTTTTTTCTTTTGCCCTCTCCCCTTGACTTTTTTGAGAAAGGATCTGACTGCCATGTATTCCCTTCCCCTGGCGCTGGCGGCGTCCCTGGTGCTGTCCGCTCCCTTCTCCCCCGCCGCCGTCCTTGCCGCCGTCCCGGAGCCGCCCGCCATTCAGATCCGGCAGGCCGCCGTCCCGGAGGTTCCCAAGGTCTATCCCTCCTCGCCGGAGGGCGCGCCGGTAACCTATGAGCTCCATCTGCCGGTGCTGATGTACCACCATGTGGTCCACGACTGGCAGGAGTGCAACGAGATGACCGTCACCGAGGGGCGGCTGGAGCGGGACCTCCAGTGGCTGGCGGAGAGCGGCTATGAATCCGTCCTCCCCCGGGAGCTGGCGGCGGGTGAGCCCCTGCCGGAAAAGCCCGTCCTTATCACCTTTGACGACGGTTACCGCAGCAACTACGACCTTGCCTATCCCCTCCTTCAAAAATACCAGACCAAGGCCGCCATTGCCGTCATGGCCTATATGCAGGACAACCCCGGGGGGAACTTCCTCACCTGGGACATGTGCCGGGAGATGACCGCCTCCGGCCTGGTGGAAATCGGCTCCCACGGCTACGCCATCCACAACCTGGACGGGCGCATGGGGAACTTCGTCCCCGGCCAGGCCAACGGTGTCCAGCGGCGCAAGGGGGAGAGCGGCAGCGATTTCTACTGCCGGGTCCTGGACGACCTCCGGTACAGCTTTGACCGCATCGCCCAGGAGACCGGAGCCCCGCCCACCTTTTTCGCCTATCCCTTCGGCAAGACGGACCCGGACGCCGACGCCTATCTGGAGGGCCTCTTCCCCCTGACGGTGGTGACGGGGCCGGGCAAATACGCCGCGAACCTCTCCAAGGGGCTCCACCAGCTGCCCCGCTTCACCGTCACCATGGAGCGCTCCCTCGCGGCGCTGCTGAAAAACACGTAAGCCAACCACATCCAAGAAAAGGAGTAGCAGTCTATGAAAGAACAGTTGGAAGCCATCCGCAAGGGGGCCCTGGAGGCCATTGCCGCCGCCCAGGAGACCGCCGGGCTGGAGGCCCTCCGGGTCAAGTACCTGGGCAAAAAAGGCGAGCTCACCGCCGTCTTGAAGCAGATGGGGGGCCTCTCCGCCGAGCTGCGGCCCGTCATGGGCCAGCTGGCCAACGACGTCCGGGCCAGCCTGGAAACCGCTATTGAGCGCCAGTCCGGCATCCTCTCCCAAAAGGCTTTGGAGGCCCGGCTGGCGGCGGAGGCCGTGGACGTGACCATCCCCGGGAAGAAGCCCCCCATGGGCCATAAGCACCCCATGTATTCCGTGCTGGACGAGATGAAGGAGATTTTCCTGAACATGGGCTTTGAGATCATGGACGGCCCGGAAATCGAGCAGGCGGATTACAACTTCACCAAGCTCAACGCCCCGGAAAACCACCCCTCCCGGGACTGGACGGACACCTTCTATTTGACGGAGGACTCCTCCGTCCTCCTCCGCTCCCAGACCTCCCCCATGCAGATTCGGGCCATGGAGGGCTACGGTGTGCCCATCCGCATGATCTCCGCTGGGCGGGTGTACCGCAAGGACGAGGTGGACGCCACCCACTCCCCCATGTTCCACCAGATCGAGGGATTGGTGGTGGACAAGGGCATCACCATGGCGGACCTCAAGGGGACGCTGAACGCCGTCATCCGGGAAATCTACGGCCCGGAGACCGTCACCCGCTTCCGCCCCCACCACTTCCCCTTCACGGAGCCCAGCTGCGAGGTGGACATCCAGTGCTACAAGTGCGGCGGAAAGGGCTGCCCCACCTGCAAGGGCGAGGGCTGGATTGAGATCCTGGGGGCGGGCATGGTCCACCCCAAGGTCCTGCGGGGCTGCGGCATCGACCCGGAGGAGTACTCCGGCTTTGCCTTCGGCATGGGGCTGGAGCGCCTGGCCCTGGGGCGCTATAAAATCAGCGACATGCGGCTGATTTTCGAAAACGATATCCGGTTCTTAGAACAATTCTAACCCACCGCTAAATGAAAATGAGGAGTTATCAGCTATGAAGCTATCCCGTAAATGGTTACAAGAATTCGTAGACGTGGGCCCGGTCAGCGACCGGGACTTCGCCGAGGCCATGACCATCTCCGGCTCCAAGGTGGAGGTCACCGAGGACCTGGGGGCCGAGATCAAAAACGTGGTGGTGGGCCGCATCGACAAAATGGAGCGCCACCCGGACAGCGACCACATGTGGGTCTGCCAAATCGACGCCGGCCAGGACGAGCCCGTCCAGATCGTCACCGGGGCCTGGAACATCCATGAGGGGGACCTGGTCCCCGTGGCCAAGGACAATTCCTGGCTTCCCGGCGGCAAGCACATCACCCGGGGCAATCTCCGGGGCGTGAAGTCCAAGGGGATGCTCTGCTCTTTGAAGGAGCTGAACCTGGACGAGCGGGACTTCCCCTACGCCGTCATCGAGGCCGCCGCCCTGCTGAACGACTACAAGCCCATCGACCCGGAGAAGCCATCGATTCCCAAGGACGTTATCCCCGGATACAAAATCTTCGGGGATGTGAAAGCCGCATTTGTCACAGAGGTTCTTCCCGATGGCAATGGACGCTTCCTTGTAGAGTGCGACAGCGGCGGGCGGACCCACAAAATTGGGACCAGCTGCCCCAATATCCACGCCTGCGACACCGTGGCCCTGGATATGACGCGGGAGCATATCTGCACCCTGGAAGACCTCCACGCGGAACAGAGGGAGTTCCCCCACTGCATCCCCAACGGCATCTTTGTCCTCCGCGAGGACTGCAAGCCCGGGGACGACATCCGCCCCGTCATCGGCGCGGACGACCATGTGGTGGAATTTGAAATCACCCCCAACCGCCCGGACTGCCTCAGCGTCATCGGCCTGGCCCGGGAGGCGGCGGTCACCTTCGGCAAGCCCCTCCAGCTCCACGACCCGGAGGTTAAGGGCGGAGCGGAGGGCGCCCTCCCGGACCTGCTGGACGTAGAGACCCCGGACCCGGACCTCTGTCCCCGATACACCGCCCGGATGGTGCGGAACGTGAAGATCGGCCCCTCCCCCAAGTGGATGCGGGAGCGGCTCCGCTCCAGCGGCGTCCGGCCTATCAATAACATTGTGGACATCACCAACTATGTGATGCTGGAATACGGCCAGCCCATGCACGCCTTTGACTACCGCTATGTCAAGGGCGGGAAAATCGTGGTCCGCCGGGCCCGGGCCGGGGAGGAGCTCACCACCCTGGACGGGAACGTCCGGAAGCTGACCCCCGATATGCTGGTCATTGCCGACGACACCCGGGCCGTGGGCCTGGCGGGCGTCATGGGCGGACTGAACAGCGAGATTGTGGGAGACACCGTGGACGTGGTCTTTGAATCCGCCAACTTCGAGGGCAGCTGCATCCGCAAAACCGCCCTGGCCTTGGGAATGCGGACGGAGGCCTCCGCCAAGTTTGAAAAGGGCCTGGATATCCTCAACACCCTCCCCGCCGTGAACCGGGCCTGCGAGCTGGTGGAGCTGCTGGGGGCCGGAGAGGTGGTGGACGGCGTCATTGACATCCTGAACTACGTCCCCAACCCCGTCACGGTAAAGTTCGAGCCGGAGAAAATGAACCGCTTCCTGGGGGTGGACATCCCCGAGGAGGACACCCGGAAGACGCTGGCCGCCCTGGGCTTCGGCCTGGAGGGAGACGTTATCACCGTGCCCTCCTGGCGGTCCGACGTGGAGCACTGGTCCGACATCGCCGAGGAGGCCGCCCGGTTCTACGGCTACAACAACATCCCCAACACCCTCTCCGCCGGGCTGAACGAGCGCCGGGGCTGGAATCCTGTCCAGCAGGCGGAGAACGCCGCCGGGGCCCTCTGCCGGGGAATGGGGTACAGCGAGATCATCACCTATTCCTTCATCAGCCCCGCCTGCTATGACAAAATCAACCTCCCGGCGGACTCCCCCCTCCGTAACTCCATGAAGATCCTGAATCCCCTGGGGGAGGATACCTCCATCATGCGCACCACCACCCTGCCCTCCATGCTGGAAATCCTGGCCCGGAACTGCCACTACCGCAGCAAAGCCGTCCGGCTCTATGAGCTGGGCCGGACCTACTTCCCCAAAAACGACGGCTCCGGCATGGCTGACGAGCCCAAGGTGCTGTCCCTGGGGGCCTATGGCTGCGGCATGGACTTCTTCGGGATGAAGGGAGCCGTGGAGGCCGTGCTGGAGGGCCTGCGGATTGAGGGCTTCCGCTTCGAGGCGGAAACCGCCAACCCCTCCTATCACCCGGGCCGCTGTGCCAGGGTCTGCCGGGGAGAGCGCCTCCTGGGCACCCTGGGCCAGATTCACCCCGCCGTGGCGGAAAACTACGGCGTGGACTGCGAGCTCTACGCCGCGGAGCTGGACTTCAGCGCCCTCTTTGAAGGCATGGGCGGCACGCCGGTCTATGAGCCCCTGCCCCGCTTCCCCGCCGTCACCCGGGACATTGCCCTGGTCTGCGACAAGTGCCTCCCCGTGGGCAAGCTGGAGGAGTGCATCTGCCGGGGGGCCAAGGGACTTTTGAAGGGCGTCCATCTCTTCGACGTCTACACCGGCAAGGGCGTGCCCGAGGGAAAGAAGAGCGTGGCCTTCAATCTGGAGCTCCGGGCCGACGACCGCAGCCTCACCTCCCAGGAGGCCGACGAGGATGTGAAAGGCATTCTGGAGCTGCTGGCGAAGGAGCTGGACTCCGTCCTGCGCTGAGCCGGAGGGCTTCCAGTAAAAATCTTTCGTAAAATTCCCGCCGAAACCCTTTACAGTCCGGAAAAAATCGAGTATACTAGAACGTGACCAGAAAGGAAGGTGGTGTACCTATGGACGATTTCACCAGAAAGTTCAGTCTCGCTTTGGAAAAGGACGAGGAGATTCATCAGATTCTCTCCACCGTTTACAAATCCCTGGAGGAGAAGGGCTATAACCCCATCAATCAAATCGTGGGCTATATCCTGTCCGAGGACCCCACCTATATCACCAACCACAACAACGCCCGGACCCTGATCCGCAAGATTGACCGGGACGAGCTGCTGCAGGTGCTGGTGCGGAAGTATCTGGGTCAGTAACAAAAAGAGTTACAAATTGTCATTAATTTCGACGCGCATCCCGTGGAACACGGCCTGCCGCTCCCCAAGTGGGAGGCCATGTTCCACGGGATTTTTGCGTTTTTTGTCAGATATATCTAAAGCGCTTGGTTCTTTTTCGTCAGATTGCTCAGATTCCATTGTTGACAAAACGGGAAAAAGATGTTACAATTTGGTTACAAAATTTTTGAGGGAGGTTTTTATGGCTGGAAGCAAGAACAGCAAAACCGAGGGCCTTGTATATAAGGGCCATCCGCTCCGCCGGACAGGAAACTTAATCTACTACGGCACGATGGCTGAAAAATATATCATCATGATGCAGGTATTGGAGACAAAGAAGGAGCAGGACCTGGACCTGGCCTCCAAGGTTTCCATCCAGCTTCAGCTCACGGACCCGGATCTGAAATCCCGGGACCGAGTGGTGAAGAAAAGCGAAAAGGACAGCCTCTACGCGGCGATGGACATCGCCACCGTCTGGCTGAACCGGGCCTTGGCAGGCAAGGAGAAATAAAGCCGGCCGCTTACCCCAACCGTTTTACAAAAGATACGAGAAAGGAAGCAACCACTTATGAATCGACTTGCTGGAAAAGCCGCCAAGGTTCTGGCGCTTACCCTGATGACCATGCTCTGCCTGACGCTGACGGCTTTCGCCGCTGAAGGAGACCCCCTGGTGGTGGGCATCGGCAAAACCACCGGCTCCTCCCTCCGCCTCCGCTCCAACCCATCCCTGGACGCCTCCGTCATCACCATGCTGGACAAGGACTGGATTATCGCCGTGCTGGGCGAGGCCGACGGATGGTACCATGTGGCCCACAACGGGGACGACGGATACGTCTCCGCCGATTTCTTCACCATGAGCGAGGAAACCGAGTTCGAGTACTACGGCCGGATCAACGCCCGGGGCGTCAACGTCCGGGCCGAGTCCAACATCGACAGCGAAATCGTGAACAACCTGGGCCTGGGCTCCGGCGTCACGGTCACCGGCATTGAAAACGGCTGGTATCACATTACCGGTACATACGGCGAAGGCTGGGTCCGCAGCGACTATATCAGCCTGACCAACGAGACCCCCCTCACCCCCGGCGCCAGCGCGGGCGACAGCAGCATCGTGGACTTTGCCCGGCAGTACCTGGGCACCCGGTACGCTTACGGCGGCGCGGCCCCCGGCGGCTTCGACTGCTCCGGCTTTACCATGTATGTGTACAAGCAGTTCGGCGTCTCCCTGCCCCACACGGCCACCGGCCAGTGGCAAAGCGGCCTGGGCACCCGGGTGTACAGCCTGGGCGAGCTCCAGCCCGGCGACCTGGTGTTCTTCAACGACCCCGCCCGGAACGCCGGCAAGGCCTGCTCCCACGCGGGCATCTACATCGGCGGCGGCCAGATGATTCACTCCTCCTCCTCCCGGAGCGGCGGCGTGATTTACTCCGACTTGACCGACGGCTACTACAATACATACTTCGTGGGCGGCATTCATATCTGATTTCCTTTCAGAGCATAAAAGAGACACGGCTTTACGCCGTGTCTCTTTTTCGCGTCTGCCCTGTGATTCAACGCAAGGGAATCTCCGCCGTGCCCCAGCGGACGGCCACGGCCTTGCCGAGGTCGACGGGAACCTCGAAGGGGCCGAATTCCTCGTTCCAGTTCTCGCCGCCGCTCCCCACGGTATCCTTCAGAAAGACCTCGCTCCCATCCTCCATTACCACGGAGAGGGCCGCGCCGGGGTAAATCCCTTCCTTGGGTTCCGACCAGCTATGGCGAATCCGCATCCCCAGGGGGGACAGCCGCAGATACTCCATGGTCATGGTCCCGCAGTCCGCGTCCTCCACCGTCACTCCGGCCACGTCCGGTGTCAGGCTCTCGACGCCGCCGGAGTGAGCCCCGATGTTGAAGTCCCAGCCGCCGGTGAGAACGGGCGTGTAGATTTTGTCCGGGCTCTGGACCCAGAGGCCGGGAATGTGGAGAATCTTGTCCGCCCCGTCGCAAAGGTCCGTACCCTCCAGGGACCAGAGGCGGATGGCGGCGGTGAGGACATTGTCCGTTGGGTCGTCGTTCAGCCACGTATAATCCAGGGTGCAGAGCACATCCTGCCCGGCGCTGTCCGTCAGGGTGAAGCGCTCCTCAAGGGTGTCGCCGAAGAGCTGGTAATAGCCCTCGTCCTCGCCGTAGTCCGGCAGGACCGTGCCCTCCGGGGCGCGGATTTCCAGCATCAAATAGTAGAAGTCCTGGTCCCCGAAGGCCGCCAGGGGGGTCATGGTGGTCCCGTTGGACTCCGCCGCCGGGAGCTCCTGGCTCAGGGTCCCGATGATCTCCTGCTGGGTTTCATCCAGCCGCCCGAAATAGCGCTCCCACAGCGTCCCCGCCGCCAGGGCGGAGCCCGCCAGCACCACCGCCGCCAGTGCCGCCGCCAGGCCCCGCCTGGCCCAGCCCATGGAGCGGCGGGCAGGGGCGCCCTCCATCAGCGCCTCCGTCAGGGCTTCCCGCCCCGCGGGGGTGAAGGCCACCCGGTTCATTTCAGTCTGAAAAGCATTCTTGTCCATAGCTGCCTCCTAACATGGTCCTCAGCTTCGCCTTGCCCCGGTAGAGCCAGGTGCTGACCTGGGCGGGCCGGCAGCCCAGCAGGGCGGCGATTTCGTCAACTCCGTATTCCTCATAATAGCGCAGGTAAACGGCTTGCCGGTACTTCTCCGGCAGGGCCAGCACCGCCTCCAGCACCGGGCTCTCCCCCGCTTCCGGCATGGTGACCGCCGCGTCCGCCGCCGCCTCGAGAGAGACTCTTTTCCGGGCCCAGGCGGACTTTTTCAAATCCTTGCAGCAGTTGATGGTCACACGCAGGACCCACGCGCGCCGGCGCTCCGGGTCCGGGAAGCGCTCCGGGCAGGTCAGCAGCTTTAAGGAAGCACTGATTAAAGCCGGTAAAAGCCAGGCAAACAGACAAAGGTAAAGGAAACGACCAATAAAGGGCCATATTGGGGGATGAATTCCTCGCTTTTCCAGTCCCAGCCCGGTCGAAGGGC
>NZ_CATMPS010000021.1:0-47715 GCF_950073225.1 uncultured Oscillibacter sp. | reverse complement strand
ATCATTGCGGTGAACAAAAACGACACGGCCCCCATCTTCGAGATTGCGGACTACGGCATCTGCGGCGACCTCTTCAAGGTGACCCCGCTGCTGACCGAAGCCATCCGGGCCGCCAAGGCCGCGAAGTGATACTTTCTTGAAAGAAAGTATCCAAAGAACTTTCGCGCGCTCTGGTTGTCTGGTGATGAACCGGGCCGGAGCGACGGCAACGAAGTCTCAGCGCACCAAAACGACCGAAGGGCGCAAGCCCTTCGGTCGTTCTTTTGTTTGCTTCACGGTTTTTTGCGTCAGTTCTCCAGGAATTTTTCCTTGTCCCGGTCGATCTGCTTCTGATAACGGTCCTGCTCCGAGAAGACGCAGCCGCAGTATTTCTGCATATAAAAACCCAGCTCCCTGGCCCGGCGGTTGCCCTCCCGGAAATTGGGCCGGAAGTCCCGGTAGAAAAATTCCACGCCGTACTGCGCCGCGTACCGCTCCGCAGCCTGGACGATGCCCTCATGATCCTGGTAGAGGCTGGCCAGCAGGGTGGTGGTGAAGGAGGAAAAGCCGTGCTCCGCGGCGTACTTCGCCGTTCCCTCGATCCGGTGCTCGTAGCAGTAGGTACAGCGGTGGTCAATGTCCCCCGCCACCTGGCGGCAGAACTCCTTTAAGCCATAGTCCTCCCGCACCCGCACCTCCATGCCGATGGCGGGGGCGTACTCCAGCAGGCAGTCCCGCCGGGCCTGGTACTCCTTCCAGGGGTGGATATTGGGGTTGTACCAGAAAGCCACGGGCTCAACGCCCTCGGAGCGGAGGGGGTCGATGCAGCTCAACGAGCAGGGGGCGCAGCAGCAGTGGAGGAGTACGGTTTTCATGGTCATGCCTCGCTTTCGTTGTGAATAAGATGAGTATAGCACGTCCCCGGAGAATCCGCAAGCCCGGTCGGACAGGCCATTTTTAACAGGTTCTTTACAGTTTTGAAAGGGATTTCCGATTGAAAAAGTCGTCGAAAGCGTGTATGATACCAAGGATATGATACTTTGCGGTTCCTGCCGGATGGACGGCGGGTAATCGTTTGCCTAAAGGAGGAGCGCGGCTTGAAGATTGGCCTTGACGTGGGGTCCACCACCATCAAATGCGTGGTGCTGGACGGCGCGGACAACATCGTATACAGCACCTACGAGCGGCACTTCAGCCATATTTTGGAGAAGTCCGAGGAGCTGCTGCGCCGGGTGGCCGGGCAGTATGTCCCGTCCGGAAGGGCGGAGCTGGCCATTTCCGGCTCCGCTGGAATGGGCATGGCGGAGAGCGTGGGCGTGCCCTTCGTTCAGGAGGTCTTCGCCACCCGGGTGGCCGCGGGGCGGCTGGTCCCGGGCACCGATGTGGTAATAGAGCTGGGGGGCGAGGACGCGAAGATCCTCTTCCTCACCGGCGGCATGGAGGTCCGCATGAACGGCTCCTGCGCCGGGGGCACCGGGGCGTTCATCGACCAGATGGCGACCTTGCTGAAAATGACCGCCGACGAGATGGACCTGGCCGCGCAGACGGCGGAAAAGACCTACACCATCGCCTCCCGCTGCGGCGTCTTCGCCAAAAGCGACGTGCAGCCCCTCATCAACCAGGGGGCGCGGGCTACGGACATCGCTGCCAGCATCTATCAGGCGGTGGTGAACCAGACCATCGCGGGCCTGGCCCAGGGGCGGCCCATCAAGGGAAACGTCCTGTATCTCGGCGGGCCGCTGACCTTCTCCAAATGCCTCCGGGAGAGCTTTGACAAAACCTTAGGCGTCGCCGGGACCTGCCCGGAGAACAGCCTTCTGTTCGTGGCCCTGGGGGCGGCGTTCTACGCCGACCAGAGCTTCGATTTAAGCGCGCTGGCAGACCGCCTCCGGGAGCGGGGGGCCTCCGAGACTTACCGGAGCCAGCCGCCGCTGTTTGAGACCCGGGAGGAATACGCGGCCTTCCAGGCCCGCCACGCCAGGGCGAAGGTTGCCCGGGCCCCCTTCGGCCCGGACTACGCCGCCCCGGTCCACATCGGCATCGACTCCGGGTCCACCACCGTCAAGGTGGCGGTCATCGACCAGGAGGCCCGGCTGCTGTTTACGGACTACCGGCCTAATCTTGGCAATCCCGTGCCCCTGATCCGGGGCGTGCTCCAGCAGCTTTACGACGAGCATCCGGCCTTGCAGGTGGCCTCCGTCACCACCACCGGCTACGGCGAGGAGCTGGCGAAAAACGCCTTCCACGGCGACTACGGCGTGGTGGAAACCGTGGCCCATTTCACCGCCGCAAGGCATTTCCTGCCCAATGTGGATTTTATCATCGACATCGGCGGGCAGGATATGAAGTGCTTTAAAATCGAGGACGGGGCCATCAGCAACATCTTTTTAAATGAAGCCTGTTCCTCCGGCTGCGGCAGCTTCCTCCAGACCTTCGCCCAGGCCCTGGGCCACGACGTGAAGGACTTTGCAGAGCTGGGCCTCTTCGCGGACCGGCCTGTGGACCTGGGAAGCCGCTGCACCGTCTTCATGAACTCCAGCGTGAAGCAGGCCCAGAAGGACGGGGCCAGCGTGGAGAACATCTCGGCGGGCCTCTCCATTTCCGTGGTGAAAAACGCCATCTACAAGGTCATCCGGGCCGCCAGCCCCGAGGAGCTGGGCAGGAACGTGGTGGTCCAAGGGGGCACCTTCTACAACGAGGCGGTGCTCCGGGCCTTTGAAAAGGAGATGGGGGTGGAGGTTATCCGCCCGGATATCGCCGGGCTCATGGGGGCCTTCGGCGCGGCCCTTTACGGCCGGAGCAAGTCCGTTCCGGGGAAGGTGAGCGCCCTTTTGAGCCGGGAGGCCCTGGCGAACTTCACCCAGGAGACGGAGAGCCGGGTGTGCGGCCTCTGCGGCAACAACTGCCAGCTCACCGTCAACACCTTCGCGGGGGGAGAGACTTTCATCAGCGGCAACCGCTGCGACCGCCCCGTCACCGGAAAGGCCGACAGCGGGGAGCGGAACCTGTACGCTTACAAACGGAAGCTGATCCTGGGCTACAAGCCCGTTCCCGGAAAGCGGGGGAAGATCGGGATTCCCCTGTGCCTCAATATGTGGGAACTGCTGCCCTTCTGGCACACCTTCTTCACCAAGCTGGGCTTTGCCGTGTACCACAGCCCCCTTTCCAGCCGGGACCTGTACCTCAAGGGCCAGGCCACCATTCCCAGCGACACTGCCTGCTTCCCGGCCAAGCTGGCCCATGGGCACATCCAGTTCCTCTCCAAGCTGGGCCTGGACGCCGTTTTTTATCCCTGCATGACCTACAACCTGGACGAGGGCCTGGGGGACAACCACTACAACTGCCCCGTGGTGGCCTACTACCCGGAGGTCATTGCCGGGAACTGCCCGGAAATCAAGGACACGAAATTTATCTATGACTACGTGGGCCTCCACCGGCCCAAGGACTTCACCAAAAAAATCTACAACATCCTCCAGCGGTATTTCCCCGGCATTTCGAGGTCCGAGATCCGGGAGGCCGGGGACGCGGCCTACGCCGAGTATGCCCACCACATGGCGGAGATCCGCAGGGAAGGGGCCCGGATTATGAATCAGGCCCGGGCGGAGGGACGGCGCGTCATCGTCCTGGCGGGACGGCCCTACCATGTGGACCCGGAGGTCAACCACGGCATCGACACCCTGATTACACGCTTCGGCGCGGCGGTGGTGACGGAGGATTCCGTTTCCGGCCTGGTGGACAAATTCCCCACCACGGTTTTGAACCAGTGGACATACCACTCCCGGCTCTACGCCGCCGCCCGGTACTGCTGCGAACACCAAGACTGCGATTTGGTGCAGCTGGTCAGCTTCGGCTGCGGCGTGGACGCCATCACCACCGACGAGACCCAGGCCATTTTACAGGCCGGGGGAAAGCTGTACACGGAATTGAAGATTGACGAGATCACCAACCTGGGCGCGGTGCGCATCCGCCTGCGGAGCCTCTTCGCCGCTTTGGATGAAAAGGAGTGAGAGCACGATGGAAGCCTTGAACTATCCCAAATTTACACCGGAGATGAAGAAGACCCACAAGATTCTCATCCCCAACATGGCCCCGGTGCAGTTCCGCATCCTGGCGGCCGTCATGGAGCAGGCGGGCTACACCTGCGAGCTGCTGGAGAACTGCGGCAGCCAGGTCAGCGAGCTGGGGCTCAAGTACGTACATAACGACACCTGCTACCCGGCCCTGCTGGTGATCGGCCAGTTCCTGGACGCCCTGGCCTCCGGGCGGTACGACCTGGATCATACTGCCCTCATCATCACCCAGACCGGCGGAGGCTGCCGGGCCTCCAACTACATCCACCTGCTGAGAAAAGCCCTGGTGAAGGCGGGCTATCCCCAGGTGCCGGTGGTGAGCCTGAACTTCTCCGGCCTGGAGAAGGACTCCGGCTTCCCCATGACCCTGGATCTTCTGCGCAAGCTGCTGGCGGTGATCTACTACGGCGATCTGCTGGCGGCCCTCCGGGCCCAGACGGAGCCCTACGAGGTCCGAAAAGGGGACGCGGAGCGGCTGCAGGAGAAGTGGCTGGATACCATCTGCGGCTGGATTCATGAGAACAAGGGCTGGACCAACCGGGAGATGAAGGGGGCCATGCCCGTCATTGCCCGGGAGTTTGCCGCCATCTCCGTCCGCCGGGTCCCCAAGGTGAAGGTGGGCGTGGTCGGTGAGATCTACGTCAAATACTCCCCCCTGGGGAATAACGACCTGGAGCGGTTCCTGGCCTCCCAGGACTGCGAGGTGAACCTGCCGGGGCTGATGGGCTTTGTGCAGTACTGTGCCTACAACCCCTCGGAGACCGCCCGGCTCTACGGCGGGACCTTCCTGGAAAAGCACGTATCCGATTTTGTGCTTAAGTACATCGAGGGAATGGAGAGCGTGGTTATCCAGGTTTTGAAGGATAACGGCTACCACGCGTCCCTGCCGTTCCGGGAGCTCATCAAGCTCACCGACGGGGTGATCAGCACCGGGGACAAAATGGGGGAGGGCTGGCTCCTCACGGCGGAGATGATCGAGCTGGTCCGGGCGGGGTATGAAAACATCGTCTGCGCCCAGCCCTTCGGGTGCCTGCCCAACCACATCTGCGGCAAGGGCATGATCAACAAAATCCGGGAGCTGTATCCCCAGGCCAACATCACCCCCATTGACTACGACCCCAGCGCCACCCGGGTGAACCAGGAAAACCGCATCAAGCTGATGCTGGCGGTGGCCCGGGAGCGCCTGGCGGAGCGGGCGGCGGAGGCAGAGGAAGCGCCCCGCCGGGCCGCGGCGGAGCGTCCCGTCCCGGAGCGGCTGGGAAGACGGGCCAAGGCCGTGGTGTGACGGCGGCCCCGGCGTTTTAAGACGGAAAAAAGGCAGAGACGAATCGTCTCTGCCTTTTTGACGCGCGTGGAGCCCCTTCAGTCCTTCTTCATGGCGGCGGCGATGGCCTCCTCCTCCAGGCTGTGGGTCCGCAGATAGTTCAGCCAGACCTTGCACCCGGCGGGGTTCAAGTGGATGCCGTCGAAGTTTAAGTCCTTGGGCAGAAGGCCGTCCCCGCCGGTGAGGCAGGCCGCCACATCCAGGAAATAGCATTCCTTTTCCTCCGCCAGGGCTTGGATGACCCCGTTGTATTCGGCAATGCGGGCGTTGTTGACGTAGGTTTTTTTGGCCTCCTGCTTGGCGCTGACGGGGGGAATGGACTGGAGGACGATTTTCGCCTCCGGGTGGTCCGCCCGGACCCGGTCGACAAGCTTGGCATACTGGTCGTGGAAGGTCTTGACCTTGCTCCAGCCCAGCTCGTTGATGCCCAGCATGATGTAGATTTTGTCACAGTCCTGCTCCGCCACCGCGTCCAGCAGGGGGACCTTTTCCCCGCCCTCCGTCTCAAAATTCTTCTTCGAGAAGACGGACTCCACCGTAGCCCCCACGGCGGTGTAGAAATACCCGGTCTTCAAGCCGCTGTAGAGGGACAATCCTTCCGTCCGGGAGTCCCCCAGGAAGACGGCGCCGTCAAAATATGTATCCTCCACCGCCTCCGTTTCCGGCAGGGGGCAGGGCAGGGACTCCGTCTCCTCCGGCAGGGCCTTGGCCCTGGCCTCCGTTCCCGTTCCGATTTTCCCGGCGGCGGGGGCCGCCTTGTATGGCACCGGCTCCGCCGCCTCCGCCAGCGGGGAGCTCACCGCCGTGCCGCCGGACGCGCCGGTGGTCAGCAGCAGCGTGGCCGCCGCCAGGGCGGCCATGACGCCGGGCAGGCGGCGCCTGCGGACCCGTTCCCGTTTTCCCTCCATAAACGTATCCCTTCCTCATCTATCGTCATCCCGCCGCGGTGCGGGAAAGCCTCTCTTTTATTATACGCGAAAACCATCGAAAAAAGTCGAAACAATTTGTTAAAATTTTGGTGACAAAATGTCTCCGTCTTTCCAATCCTATCCAGTATACGCGGGGCCGCCGCCGGATATGCCGCGGTCAGTCCCGAAGGCTCCGCGGGTATTCCCCGCTCTCGTGGAGCCGCAGCAGGGCCTGGGCCACGGCCTCCCGGTCCTCCCGGTAGGTCATGCCGAACCACTGCCCGGCGGAGGAGAGGAGGGAGACCTCCAACGCTCCCCGGCGGAGCTGCTCGTCCACCATCTCGGGCAAAAGCCGCTCGGCCCGGAGATCGTCTCCGGCGGCGCGGAGGAAGTCCTCGAAGTCCCGCCGGAGGACGGAGAAGATGGAGGGCATGAACCCCCAGAAATTCATGGACACCACCGCGTCCGGGTCCAGGTCCCGGCCCGTCCCCAGGTCCCGGAGGGAGCCGTCCGGGTAGAGCTGGATGTTCCGGGTTTCCCGGACGCTTTCCAGAATGCCCTCCCGCCCGGCGCACAAACCGCGGGTGACGGTGCCGTGAAGGCTGGCGGTGTTTTTCAAAAGATAGCCCACCATGGCGGCGCGGCCCTCCTCCGGCAGGCGGCGCAGGGCCTGCGCCATCTGGCGGTAGGCGTCGAAGCCGTAGAAGTCGTCGGCGTTGATGACGCAGCAGGGTTCCCGCACCGTGCCCTCCGCGCAGAGCAGGGCGTGGACCGTGCCGAAGGGCCGGGTTCTCTCCGCCGGGATGGGGTAAAACGCGGGGATGGAGGAGAAGTCCTGAAAGGCATATTCCACCTCCACGGGGCTGCCGTCCGGTGTGGTCCGGCGGCGGAGATAGCCGCAGCGCGCCTCCATCATCTCCCGCATCTCCGGCTTGATGATGAACACCACCTTGCCGAAGCCCGCCCGGAGGGCGTCGTGGATGGAGTATTCCATGAGAATTTCCCCGTGGGGGCCGATGCCGTCCACCTGCTTGCTGCCGCCGTAGCGGGAGCCCAGGCCCGCCGCCATAATTACCAGAGCGAGTTTCATGGTCGTGTTCTCCTGTCTTCCGGGCGCGCCGCCCGGTAATATCCGTCTCTATGTTACCCCGGTTTGCCGGATTTTGCAAGAGTCCTTCTCAATCCTTTCCGCAGCGAAAACGCCGGGCCTCGCCGGTCCAGTCCCAAAGGGACGGGGGGAAAGCCTCCGGAGCCTCCGGGAGAATCAGATGGTTGGTGAACCGCCCGGGATACGCCTCCACCGCCATAAGGAGGAGGTCCGTCTCCAGAGGCCGGGGGAGGAACAGGGACAGCAGGGCCCCGGGGGCGGGCCTGCCTTGACGCGCTTCCCCGGGGCCGTCAGGGCGCAGTAGGGCCGGGGGTCCCGGAGGCCCACCTGGGATTTCTGGGTGACGATTTCCGTCTCCGGCCAGCGCTCCAGGGCCCCCAGGAGGAAGGAACGGACAGAGGGCAGGGCCTGGGGCTTTCGGGCGAAGAAGGCCTCCGCCAGGCGCAGGGCTTCCAGGTCCATCACCCCACCGCCTTTTGTTCCAGGCTGTAGAGCCCCGCGCCGATGGCCGTTGCGAAGGTGGCCCGCTCCGGGATGACGTATCGGATGCCGTAGAGCCGCTGGAAGTTCTCAAAGTTGGGCTGGGCCTGGGACAGCGTGGTGACGGAGCCGGTGAGGACCACCGTGTCCGCCCCGCAGCACCGGCAGGCCAGCACCGTCATGGTGCCGATGGCCTGGAGCACCAGGTTCACCGCCCCGGCGGCCAGGTCGGCGGGGGTGGCGTCCTCGGAGAGGTTGCCGAAGTTGGCGGCGGTGAGGGTGGGGTCCAGGGTGGCGGCGGGGTCCGGCGTGATGTCCCGGATGGTCAGGTCCACCTTGCCCAGATCCCCCTGCTCCGCCAGCTTCTTGATCTGGCCGAAGCGCTCCATGTCCACCAGCTTCCGGCAAAGGCCCCCCAGGGTGCCGCCGCCGATGCCGCTGCCGCAGAGGTGCCGGACGCCCCGGCCCTTTTCCGCGAAGAGAAAGGCGGTGCCGGTGCCCATGGTGGCGACGACGGCCTTGTCCTGCCCGCTCATGGCCAGGGCGCCGGTGCCGCTGGCGGAAAACTCGTCCACCACGCAGGTGGGCAGGCCGTAGATGTCCCCCTGCACGTAGGAGGCCCCCACGCCGGTGAGGACCACCCGCTCCACATCCGCCAGGGTGAGCCCGTTTCCGGAGAGATAGCTTCCGAAAGCGCCGTAGAGACTGGTCAGTGGATCTCCCGCCTGAACCCGGAGGGTGGAGAGGAGGGTTCCGGCATAGTCAAGGCCCACGATTTTCGTCGTGGTACCGCCGATGTCGATGCCGAGGATGGTTTTCATAAGCGCGTCCTCCCATGTTAATCTTCTGCCATTATGGGACATCCGGGAAGAAATGTCAACAGGACTTTGGAAGGGCCCGGAAAGAGGGAAAAAAGGGCGGCTTTCCTTGACAAATCTTCCCAAAAATGGTATGGTCAACATAGCTGTTTTCAGAAAACGGCGGGGGCTTCCAGCGGCTTTGCCGGCGGGGGCCCCAAACTAAGAAAGGGAAGGAAAAGAAAGGAGGAGAAACGTGAATCAAACCGATCAGCGCTATCACCATTTTGTGCAGATCCTGCGGGAGGAGCTGGTGCCCGCCATGGGCTGTACCGAGCCCATTGCAATCGCCTACGGCGCGGCCAAGGCACGGGAGGTTCTGGGCCGCCTGCCCGAGAAAATCCTGGTGGAGGCCAGCGGAAACATCATCAAAAACGTCAAAAGCGTGGTGGTGCCCAACACCGGAGGGCTGAAGGGCATCGAGGCGTCCGCCGCCGCCGGCGCGGTGGCGGGAGACGCGGGAAAGATCCTGGAGGTTATCTCCCAGGTGACGGACGCACAGAAAGAAGCGATCAAGGCCTATCTGGCGAGCCATGAGGTCCGGGTGGCCCCCGCGCCGGGGGACGTGGTGTTTGACATCATCGTCACTCTCACCGCCGGGGAGGACACGGTACGCCTGCGCATCGCGGACTATCACACCAACATCGTCCTGATTGAAAAGAACGGCGAGACCCTGCTGGAGGCGGGAGCCGTGGTGTCCCAGGACGCGGCCGGGGGCCTGACGGACCGCAGCTGCATGTCTGTGGAGGCCATTGTGGACTTTGCGGACACCTGCGATATCGAGGACGTGCGGGAAATTGTCCAGCGGCAGATCGACTACAACTACGCCATCGCCCAGGAGGGCATGAAAAACCCCTGGGGGGCCAACATCGGCAAGGTCCTCCGGGAGCACTACGGCGACGACATCAAGATTCGCGCCCGGGCCATGGCCGCCGCCGGGTCCGACGCCCGGATGAGCGGCTGCGAGATGCCGGTTATCATCGTCTCCGGCAGCGGAAACCAGGGCATCACCGCCTCGGTTCCCGTCATCGAGTACGCGAAGCACCTGGGGGCGGACGAGGAGAAAACCCTCCGGGCCGTCACCCTCAGCGACCTTTTGACCATTCACATGAAGACCGGCATCGGGCGGCTCAGCGCCTACTGCGGGGCCGTCAGCGCCGGGTGCGCCTCCGGCGCCGCCATCGCCTGGCTGAACGGCGGGGGCTATGAGGAGATCGCCCACACCCTGGTCAACGCCCTGGCGACGATCTCCGGCATGATCTGCGACGGGGCCAAGCCCTCCTGCGCCGCCAAAATCGCCGCCGCCGTGGACGCGGGCCTCCTGGGGTACAACATGTACCGCAGCGAGCAGCAGTTCCGGGGCGGGGAGGGCATCGTCTCCAAGGGCGTTGAAAACACCATCGCCAACATCGGCCGCCTGGGCCGTCTGGGCATGCGGGAGACGGACCGGGAGATCATCCGCATCATGACCGGCCAGCCCCCCAAGGCGTAAGGACTTCGCTTCCACCCGGCGTGCGCATGCGCAGGCTCCGCCGCGCGTATGCTGGAATAAGACCGCGGAGCGGAATTTAAATGTGTTTCAACACAAGAAAGAGAGGAATCCTTATGGCCGCTGAGAAAAAGGGCATGAGCCTCCCCCTGAAGCTGCTGATCGGCATCGCCGTCGGCATCGTCTGCGGACTGTTCCTGCCCGAGAGCGTCATGACCATCGTGGTCACCCTGAAGTATGTCCTGAACCAGCTCATCATGTTCTGCGTGCCCCTGATCGTCATCGGCTTCATCGCCCCGTCCATCACCAAGATGGGCTCCAATGCCACCCGGATGCTGATGGTGGCCATCATTGTGGCCTACGCCAGCACCGTCCTGGCTACCCTGATGTCCATGATCGCGGGCTATGTCCTGGTGCCCTTCCTGCCCATCGCCTCCAGCATGGAGGGATTGAAGGAGCTGCCGGGCGTGGCCTTCCAGCTGGACATTCCCCAGATCATGCCCGTCATGAGCGCCCTGGTCTTCTCCGTCCTGATCGGCCTTGCCGCCGTGTGGACCAAGGCCAGGACCATCACCGCCATGCTCCAGGAGTTCCAGAACATCGTCCTGAGCGTTGTGAAGAAGGTCGTCATCCCTGTTCTGCCCTTCTTCATCGCCCTGACCTTCTGCGGCCTCAGCTATGACGGCACCATCACCAAACAGTTCCCCGCCTTCCTGCTGGCCATCGTCATCGTCATGGCGGGCCACTACATCTGGATGGCCGCGCTGTACGGCTTTGCCGGTGTGTACTCCGGCCGAAGCTCCATTGAGGTGGTGAAGCACTACGGCCCCGCCTACCTCACCGCCGTGGGCACCATGTCCTCCGCCGCCACCCTGGCCGTGGCCCTGGACTGCGCCCGGAAGAGCAAGAGCCTCCGCTCCGACATGGTGGAGTTCGGCATTCCCCTGTTCGCCAACATCCACCTCTGCGGCTCCGCCCTCACGGAGACCTTCTTCATCATGATCGTCTCCAAGGTCCTCTACGGCGAGCTCCCCAGCGTGGGCAATATGATCCTCTTCATCCTTCTGCTGGGCATCTTCGCCATCGGCGCCCCCGGCGTCCCCGGCGGCACGGTTATGGCCTCCCTGGGCCTCATCACCGGCGTCCTGGGCTTCGACGGCGACGGCACCGCCCTGATGCTGGCCATCTTCGCCCTCCAGGACAGCTTCGGCACCGCCTGCAACGTCACCGGCGACGGCGCCCTGACCCTGATCCTCACGGGCTACGCCGAAAAGCACGGCATCAAGGAGCAGGCCATCAAGTCCGTGGACCTCTGATCCCCCTCCAAAGCGCAAAACCATATTGAGAGCCGAGGCCCCCGGAGTACCCGGGGGCCCGGTTTTTTCCCGCCCGGAGCCGGCGGGAGCTGCCCCTCTTATTAATTTTGGGCAGATTGTTTCAAATGTCCGGTGATTTCTTATGCTATTTATGTATTGCTTTCCAGAAAATGAACGATTATAATGGTAAGGCATTTAGGCAAACGTTTGCCAAGCGGACGGCGGGCACCGCCGCCCAGCGAACGCTAAAAATAACGGAGGAATGAAAATGAGCAAAAAGTACTGCTACCTGTTCACCGAAGGCAACGCCAACATGCGTGAGCTGCTGGGCGGCAAGGGCGCGAACCTGGCCGAGATGACCAACATCGGCCTGCCTGTCCCCCAGGGCTTCACCATCACCACCGAGGCCTGCACCCAGTATTATGAGGACGGCCAGAAAATCAACGACTCCATTATGGCCGAAATCATGGAGTATATCACCAAGATGGAGGAAATCACCGGGAAGAAGTTCGGCGACCTGGAGAACCCCCTGCTGGTCTCCGTCCGCTCCGGCGCCCGGGCCTCCATGCCCGGCATGATGGATACCATCCTGAACTTAGGCCTCAACGAGGACGTGGTTCAGGTGCTGATCCGCAAGTCCGGCAACCCCCGCTGGGCCTGGGACTGCTATCGCCGCTTTATCCAGATGTACTCCGACGTCGTTATGGAAGTGGGCAAGAAGTACTTCGAGCAGCTCATTGACGAAATGAAGGAAAAGAAGGGCGTCACCCAGGATGTGGACCTGACCGCCGAGGATCTCCAGGAGCTGGCGGGCCAGTTCAAGGCCGAGTATAAGGCCAAGCTGGGCGTGGACTTCCCCTCCGACCCCAAGGAGCAGCTGATGGGCGCCATCAAGGCCGTGTTCCGCTCCTGGGACAACCCCCGTGCAAACGTTTACCGCCGGGACAACGACATCCCCTACTCCTGGGGCACCGCCGTCAACGTCCAGTCCATGGCCTTCGGCAACATGGGCGACGACTGCGGCACCGGCGTTGCCTTCACCCGGAACCCCGCCACCGGCGAGAAGAAGCTCTTCGGCGAGTTTTTGACCAACGCCCAGGGCGAGGACGTGGTGGCCGGCGTCCGGACTCCCATGCCCATCAGCCAGATGGCGGAGAAGTTCCCCGAGGCCTTCGGCCAGTTCGAGAACGTCTGCAAGATCCTGGAGGACCACTACCGGGATATGCAGGACATGGAATTCACCGTGGAGAACAACAAGCTCTACATGCTCCAGACCCGCAACGGCAAGCGCACCCCCGCCGCCGCCCTGAAAATCGCCTGCGACCTGGTGGACGAGGGCATGATTGACGAAAAGAAGGCCGTGGCCATGATCGAGCCCCGGTCCCTGGACACCCTGCTGCATCCCCAGTTTGACAGCGAGGCCCTAAAGGCCGCCCCCGTGGTGGGCCACGCCCTGGGCGCTTCTCCGGGAGCCGCCAGCGGCAAGATCGTCTTCACCGCCGAGGAGGCCAAGGAGTGGGCCGCCCGGGGCGAGAAGGTGGTCCTGGTCCGCCTGGAAACCTCTCCCGAGGACATCGAGGGCATGAAGGCCGCCCAGGGCATCCTGACCGTTCGCGGCGGCATGACCTCCCACGCCGCCGTGGTGGCCCGGGGCATGGGCAAGTGCTGCGTCTCCGGCTGCGGCGAGATCAAGATGGACGAGGAAAACAAGAAGTTTGAGCTGGCCGGAAAGACCTATCACGAGGGCGACTGGCTGAGCCTGGACGGCTCCACCGGCAAGATTTACGACGGAGCCATCCCCACTGTGGACGCCGTCATCGGCGGCGAGTTCGGCCGGGTCATGGGCTGGGCGGACAAGTACCGCCGCCTCCAGGTCCGCACCAACGCCGACACGCCCCACGACGCCGCCCAGGCCCGGAAGTTCGGCGCCCAGGGCATCGGCCTGTGCCGCACCGAGCACATGTTCTTCAATGAGGACCGCATCCCCGCCATCCGGGAGATGATCTGCTCCGACACCCTGGAGCAGCGGGAGAAGGCCCTGGCCCGCCTGGAACCCATGCAGCAGAGCGACTTCGAGGGCATCTACGAGGCCATGGAGGGCTGCCCCGTCACCATCCGCTTCCTGGATCCCCCCCTGCACGAGTTCGTCCCCACCGAGGAGGCCGACATCGCCAAGCTGGCCCAGGATATGGGCAAGACCGTGGAGGATATCAAGGCCATCATCGCCGGGCTCCATGAGTTCAACCCCATGATGGGCCACCGCGGCTGCCGCCTGGCGGTCACCTATCCCGAGATCGCCGCCATGCAGACCCGGGCCGTTATCAAGGCCGCCCTCAAGGTCCAGGCCGCGCATCCCGACTGGAAGATGGTCCCCGAGATCATGATTCCCCTGGTGGGCGAGGTCAAGGAGCTGAAATACGTCAAGGGCGTGGTGGTAGAGACTGCCGACGCCATCATCAAGGAAGCCGGATCCGACATGAAGTACCTGGTGGGCACCATGATCGAAATTCCCCGCGCGGCCATCACCGCCGACGAAATTGCCAAGGAGGCCGGATTCTTCTCCTTCGGCACCAACGATCTGACCCAGATGACCTTCGGCTTCTCCCGTGACGACGCCGGGAAGTTCCTGGACGCCTACTATGACCGGAAGATCTATGAGAACGACCCGTTTGCCAAGCTGGACCAGACCGGCGTGGGCCGTCTGGTGGAGATGGCGGCGAAGCTGGGCCGGGGCGCGAATCCCGATTTGCACCTGGGCATCTGCGGCGAGCACGGCGGCGATCCCTCCAGCGTGGAGTTCTGCCACCGCACCGGGCTGGACTATGTGTCCTGCTCCCCCTTCCGCGTGCCCATCGCCCGTCTGGCGGCTGCCCAGGCGGCGATTAAGGAAGCCTGAGCAAAGCCTTAAAGCCGCGTGAATCGAATAAAGGCGCGCCTCCCGGAGCTCTCCGGGAGGCGCGCCCTTTCGTTTCCGCGGGCCGGGGAAGGAAAGACCTTGACATTCCGGGGAAAGGACGATATCATATTTGTAAGAGAGGAAGATCGGAAAGCCCGCGGCGGCGTTCGCCTGGCGCGGGGTTTGCGGAGGATACGGGAGGGATTGCGTATGGAGGCGCTGCTGATCAAGTTCAGCATATTGGCCGGGGTGTTCGGCATCATCGGCCTGATTGGACTGGCGGCGCTCTTGGCGTCCGTGATTTGGCTGGTTATCCGGGTGGCTAATTTTGATTCCCTGCTCCCGGCGCTCCTCTGCGTCCTGGTCTCGATTGCCCTGGTGGTGGGGGGAATGTTTTTGAGCCCCGCGCCGGAAGGCCGCGCGGCGCCGTACCTGAAAGCGTCCTGGGAGGTACCGCTGGAGGCGATCAAGGGCCAAATCGGCAAACTCGAGGAGCTCAAGGACAATGGGCCCTGGGCGCGGTTCTTCAAGGATGGGGACGGGGAAATGGAGACAATGGAGGTAATCCGAACAAGCGCCCCGGACAGGGTCCTCGTGGACGAGACGATAGACGGCTGGCGCGTGCGGCTGACTCTCCCGAAAGAGTGGAAGGATGCGTGCGTGGTCGAAAACGACGGGACGAGCTTGTCCTTTTATCAAAAGGCTTCCAAGCAGGACTATGGCGGTCTGGTGTTCTTCCTGGTTACCGCGGAAAGCCCGGCCGACCTTGATTCGCCGGAATTTGGGTATATGGACGGCCCGAGCGTGGTGGTGGAGAAGGAAGGGGCGGCCCTTATTTCCGCAGGTCCCACGGACGTGCAGTACAATTCTGAAATAACGGAGCTTTCGGACGAATATGACCGGATGCGGGCGGAAATCCCCGGCATCCTGGAGACCGTAGAATTTGATCCTACATAAAAGCACAGCGCGTGACCGGACCGGCCACGCGCTGCTTTTGTTTTTATGGGATATTTACAGGTCCACCACGGTGACCGCGTGCCCCGTGCGGGGAAGGAGTTTTTCCAGCACCTCCGCCGTTTTCAGCTTCAGGCTGCTGGTGCAGATGCAGGGGTGGCAGCTCAGGTACTCCGCCTCATAGACCTCCCGCTCTATGAGGAGTCGGACCCGGTGCTCCGTATCGTTCATCAGACCCAGCACAGTGGCGGAGCCGGGAGTACAGTGGAGCAGCTCCCAAAGGCTCTCCTCCGGCGCGAAGGACAGCCGGGCGGAGCCGATCTGATGGGACAGGTCCTTGGTGTGAAAGGGCTTATCCGGCCCCATGAGCAGAAGGTAAAACTGCGTCTTCTGCCGGTTGCAGAGAAAGAGATTCTTGCAGATGGGCACGCCCAGGACCTCGCTGACGGCGGCGCACTTCTCCATGGTGTCGGCGGGTTCGCCGGACACCCGGACGTAGTCCATACCCAGCTCCTCCAGCAGGGCGAAAGCCGCCTCCTCCTGGGGCAGCAGCTCCCCCTCCGGCCGGGCGTTGTGAATAAGCGGCGAATGCTCCATAGCGATCATTCCTTTGCCAAAAGCTTTTCTCCGGCCCGGTAAATATCCCCCGCGCCGACGGTCAGAATCAAATCCCCGGGCCCGGCCAGCCGCCGGACGGCCTCCGCCGTCTTGTCCAGGGTAGAGCAGTAGACGGAGCCGGGAATTTCACGGGCCAGGTCCGCCGAGGAGATGCCCAGGATGTTCTGCTCCCGGGCGGCGTAGATCTCCGCCAGCACCACCACGTCCGCCAGCTTCAGCTCCTCCACAAAGCGGTCGAAAAGCTTGGCGGTCCGGGAGTAGGTGTGGGGCTGGAAGGCAACGATAAGCCGCCGGTAGCCCAGGCCCTTGGCTGTGGTCAGCAGGGCGTGGAGCTCGTCGGGGTGGTGGGCGTAGTCGTCGTAAATCTCCGCGCCCTGAAA
Source organism: uncultured Oscillibacter sp. (assembly GCF_950073225.1). Classification (NCBI taxonomy): domain Bacteria; kingdom Bacillati; phylum Bacillota; class Clostridia; order Eubacteriales; family Oscillospiraceae; genus Oscillibacter; species uncultured Oscillibacter sp. The sequence goes on along the minus strand of NZ_CATMPS010000021.1, from coordinate 31,336 downwards.
GGCCCCCTTGTACTCAAAACGCCGCCCCGCGCCGGTGAAGGACGCCAGGCCCTGTTCCACCGCCTGGCCGGGGAGGCCCAGCACATAGGCCGCGGAGGCCGCCGCCAGGGCGTTGGACACGTTGTGCCGCCCGTAGACCCGCAGCTCCGCGTGGGCGTAAAACGTTCCGTGAACGTGGATGTCGAAGACCGGGCGGCCCTTGTCCTCCCGGAGGTTCACGGCGGTGCACTCCGCCCCCGGCTCCAGGCCGAAGGTAAAGGCGTCCAGGCCCTGGGCAGCGTCCCGCGCCCCGGCGTTGTCCGCGTTGACAATCACATGGCCCCCGGCGGGCACCAGCTCCGCGAAGCGGCGGAAGGAGCGCTTGATGTCCTCCAGGTCCTTGAAGAAGTCCAGGTGGTCCGCCTCCACGTTCAAAATCACCGCCACGGTGGGGTAGAAGCTGAGGAAGCTGTTGCAGTACTCGCAGGACTCCAGAATGATGGTGTCCCCCTGGCCCACCCGGTAGCCGGAGCGGAGCAGGGGCAGGGTGCCGCCGATCATCACCGTGGGGTCCGCCTCCGCCGCCATGAAGACGTGGGTGCACATGGAGGTGGTGGTGGTTTTCCCGTGGGTCCCGGCCACGCAGAGGGCGTTGGGATAGTGCCGCATGATGGCCCCCCAGGCCTGGGCCCGCTCATAGACGGGGATGCCCCGGGCGACGGCCCCGGCGATTTCCGGGTTGCCGTCGTGGACGGCGGCGGTGCGGATCACCAGGTCGCAGTCCCCCAGGTTGTCGGCGTTGTGCCCCACGGCCACGGGGATGCCCAGGGACCGCAGGTGCTGCACGGTGCCGCTCTCCGACATGTCGGAGCCCTGAATGACAAGCCCCTTGTCCCGCAGGACCTCCGCCAGGGGGCACATGGACACGCCCCCGATGCCCACCAGATGGGCCCGGGCGCCGGGGACAAAGAAGTCGCTGATGGGTTTTTCGTTATGCATCATGGAACTCAGCTTCCTTTCCAGAAAACGGAACTTAAAAAAGATTGTATCCTCACAATTTGTTTATTATAATATAAGAAGCAAAGAAATGCAACGGCGAAAGGGGGCAAAACCTGTGGATATCCCGGAGAATGTACAGGCAGTCCTGAAAACGTTGGAAGCGGCGGGCCACGAGGCCTGGTGCGTGGGCGGCTGCGTCCGGGACGCCCTCTCGGGCCGGAGGCCGGAGGACTGGGACGTGGCCGCCTCCGCCCGGCCGGAGGAAACCCTGGCGGTGTTCGGCTCCCGGGCGGAGCCCACGGGGCTGAAGCACGGCACCGTCACCGTGAAAACGCCCGGCGGCCCGGTGGAGGTTACCACCTACCGGGTGGACGGCGCGTACCGGGACCACCGCCGCCCGGAGTCCGTGACCTTCACCCGTTCCATCGGGGAAGATCTGGCCCGGCGGGATTTCACGGTCAACGCCATGGCCCGGAACCTCCGGGGCGAGCTCCGGGACCCCTTCGGCGGAAGGGAGGATCTGCGCCGGGGAATTCTCCGCTGCGTGGGGGACCCGGACCGCCGTTTCCAAGAGGACGCCCTGCGGATTCTCCGGGGCCTCCGGTTTGCGGCGGCGCTGGGGCTGGAAATCGAGCCTGGGACGGCGGCGGCTGTCCGCCGGAACCGGGAGGGGCTGCGGGACATCGCGGCGGAGCGGATTCAGGTGGAATTCTTCAAGCTTCTGCCGGGAGAAGGCGCGGCGGCGGTGCTGCGGGGATACCCGGAGGTTTTCGGCGTCTTCTGGCCGGAGCTCCTCCCCATGGTGGGCTTCGGCCAGCGGAACCGCCACCACTGCTACGACGTGTGGGAGCACACCCTCCACGCCCTGGACGCCGTGCCGGGTGACGTGGTCCTCCGCTGTGCCATGCTCCTCCATGACGTGGGGAAGCCCGCCTGCTTTACCCTGGATGAAAAGGGCGTGGGCCATTTCTACGGCCACCCCGCCGTCAGCCGTGATTTGGCGGATAAGATGCTCCGGCGGCTGAAATGCGGCACGGCTTTCCGGGAGACCGTGGTCCGGCTGGTGGAGTGGCACGACAAGGATATCCCCCGGACGGACAAGTCCATCCGGCGGGCCCTGCGGATTCTGGGGGAGGCGGACCTGCGCCGCCTGATTCTGGTAAAGCGGGCGGATAATCTGGGACAGGCCCCGGCGTACTGGGACCGGCAGCAGGAGCTGGATAAGGCGGAGGAAATCTTGGACCGCCTCCTGGCCGGGGACGCCTGTTTCTCCCTAAAGCAGCTGGCGGTCAATGGGCGGGACCTGCTGGCCCTGGGTCTTTCCGGCCCGGCGGTGGGAAAGGCGCTGGAGGATCTCCTGGAAAAGGCCGTCGACGGCGTGCTGCCCAACGACCGGGAGACGCTGTTGGAGCATGTCCGAAAAAACCGTGAGCCCGGCGGAGAGGGGGGCGGATATGAAAGGCTTTGAGGGAGTTCCCCCGCGGAGCGTATGGGGGGATTGATGAACGCGATTCCTTCATTCCCCACCAAAACCAACGGCCGGGTCTGGGAAAAGCCGAAAAACTGAAACACGGCGCCGGAAAATTCCGGCGCCGTTTGTTCATACGATGTTCAAAAGCTCCCGCAGATCGGAAATCTCATAGTCAACCCGAAGCCCCGCCCGCCGGGGCTTTTTTGCCGGGTTGAACCAGCAGCAGGGCAGTCCGGCGTTGTTGGCCCCCTGAATGTCTGTAGACAAAGAGTCCCCGATGACCAGGGCGTTTTCCTCCGTCAGCCCCGGAAGCCGGCGGCGCACATAGTCGAAATAGGCCCGGCTGGGCTTGGCGGCCCCGGCCTCCTCGGAGATAAAGGCGGCCTCGAAAAGCTCCGCGAAGGCGCTGCCTTGGAGGCGGCTGCGCTGGACGGAGGCCACGGCGTTGGTGACGATATACATCCGGTGGCCCTGGGCCTTTAACTCCCGGCAGACCGCCTCGGCGTGGGGGAGGGGGTAAACACCTTTGCCCAGGGCGGCCAGATAGTCCCGGTTGCAGGCCGCCGGGTCCCGTTCCAGATCCAGGGCCTTCAAAAAGCGGACGTAGCGCTCCAGGGTGATGAACTCCTTGGTCAGCTCTCCCCGGTCGAAGGCGGCCCAGAGCTCCAGGTTGATTTCATGGTAGAGCCGGTAAATCTCCGGCGTGTAGGGGATGCCGTGGGCCCGGCACATGTTCTCAAAGGCCCGGGAGGAGGCCTTGGGGAAGTCGAACAGGGTGTCGTCGGCGTCGAAAAGCAGGTACTCGTATCTCATCATCGTCCAGTCCTTTCGGCAGGTTTCACGGCTTTCATTGTAGCACGTCCGCCGGAAAAAGACAATCACCCATTTCTTCTCCCGGCCATACCATGGAGCGAGGGGGAGTGTTGAGATGAAGAAAACCTTTGGCGTCATCGGCGGGGACCGCCGCCAGGCGGAGCTTGGGCGGCTGCTGGCCGGAGACGGCCATTTTGTCCGTACTTACGGCCTGGAGCGCTGGAAGCCCGTGGGAGCGGGTACGCTGGATCGTGCCGCCGCCTCCGACGTGGTGATTCTGCCCCTGCCGCTGTGCAGGGGGGATGGCGTCTTGAACTGCGAGGAGGGGGCGGTGCCCACGGCGGACCTGTTCCGCCGCCTCCAGCCCGGACAGCGGATTCTGGCGGGCCAGGTGCGGCCCCAGCAGCGCCGGGAGGCGGAGGCCCTGGGCCTGACGGTGGAGGACTACTTTCTCCGGGAGGAGCTGGCGGTGGCCAATGCCGCCGCCACGGCGGAGGGGGCCGTCCAAACCGCCATGGAGCGGCTGGACCGGACGCTTTTGGGGCTGGACTGCCTGGTGCTGGGCTTCGGCCGCATCGGAAAGCTCTTGAGCTGCCGCCTCCACGGCCTGGGGGCCAGGGTCACGGCTACGGCTAGACGGCCGGAGGACCTGGCCTGGATTCGGGCCTACGGCTACCGGGCCTTGGAGACCGGGAAGCTGGACGGCTGTTTAGGCGCTTTCGGCGCGGTGTTCAACACGGTCCCCTTTCCCGTCCTGGGCGGGCCGCTTCTGGCCCAGCTGCCGCCGGACTGCCTTTTGATGGACCTGGCTTCCGTCCGGGGCATCGAGGCGGCGGAGGACGGCCCGGAGGTTCTCTGGGCCCGTTCTCTGCCGGGGCGGCTCAGCCCGCGGTCCGCGGCGGCGGCTGTTCGGGACGCGGTGTATTACATCCTATTGGAAGAATGAGGTGACCTGTATGCGCAAGGAACGGGTCGGTTTCGCGGTCTGCGGGTCCTTCTGCACCCACGAGAAGGTGCTGAAGGCCCTGGAGGCGCTGACGGAGATCTATGAAACGGTGATTCCCATCGTCTCGGAGATTTCCGCCTTTACGGACACCCGCTTCGGCCGGTCCGAGGACCTGCTGGAGCGGCTGGAGGACCTGACGGGGAACGACGTGCTGCTGGATATTCCGTCGGTGGAGCCCATCGGGCCCAAGGGGCTGCTGGATGTACTGGTGATTGCCCCGGCCACGGGGAACACGATTGCAAAGCTGGCGGCGGGCATCGCGGACACATCGGTGACCATGGCGGCCAAGTCCCATCTGCGGAACGGCCGGCCGGTGGTGCTGGCGGTGTCCAGCAACGACGGGCTGGCGGCGGGGGCGCGGAACATCGGCGAGCTGCTGGTCCGGCGGAATTATTATTTTGTGCCGTTCGGCCAGGACAACGCCGAAAAGAAGCCCAGTTCTCTGGTGGCGGATTTCGCGAAGCTGCCGGAGACGGTGGATGCGGCGCTCCGGGGGGAACAGTACCAGCCGATTTTGCTGCGGTGAGAGGATGAGAGAAACAGGGGGAGAGGCGGCTGCCTCTCCCCCTTTCGTTCCAGCGGGAAGTTACAGGGACTTCTCGTAGGACTCGATCATCTTCTTGAACGTGTGACCCGTACGACGTTTGAGATTTGTGAGGTATTTGTCGGTAGTGTCCCCGGTGAATATCTTGATTTGCAGCTTTAAGCGCCCATCCTCGGGGGTGACGAAAATCTTGTCAATGTAGCGATCCACAAATTCCTTGTTGATGATGCCTTGGGCGGCGTCCCGTTTGACCTCCCGGAGTACCCGGCGGATGGTGTCGATGTGCTTCTTGAACTCTGCCTTTGAAAGCTGCTGCTGTTCCAGCTCGTAGATCTGCCGCTCGGCCTCGTCCATCTCCCGGTCGCACTCTTTATTCATGGAAAGAAAATCCCGGTCGGAGAGCTGCCCGGCGGCGTTGTAGCCCAGGAGCTTGCTTTTCTTCTTTTGGGCCAGCTCGATTTGCTGACGCAGAGCGGCGATCTGCTTGGCTGTGTCCTCACCATCTCCCAGGGATTTGTACATCTCAATGTATTCCTCAATGAGAGCGTCGGCGTCCGCTTCCGCCTCCTGGAACACTTCAAAGAGAAGGGGTTTTAGCTCTTCCTCGTAAATCGGGAAGGAAGCGCAGGAATCGGCCCCGTTTTTGATTTTCCCGGAGCAGACCCACTTGCTGTTTTTCTTTCCGGTTTTGTCCACGGAATCCCGGCGGTAGTAGGCCGTCCCGCAGTCTGTACAGAACAGCTTACCGGTCAGGAGGTTGGCATGGTTGCAGATGCCTTGACGGCCCTTCACGTCCTCGCTGCGCTTCTGGAGGACTTTGTTGGCCTGCTCCCATAGCGTTTCATCCACGATAGCGGGGACAATCTCGCCGGTTTCATCCTTGAACATAACCCACTCTTCCGGAGGAAGGAATTTCTGTTTTTTCGTGAACAGGTCCACCACCTTGACCTTGTTTCCCACATAGTAGCCTTTGTATTTCGGGTTGGAAATCATGCCCGACATGGTGGTATGGGCGATTTTTTTCCCGTTGTGGTTTCGGTAGCCCTTATCCCAGAACAGGGTTTCGATCTGCTTCATGCTGTATTCGCCGGAGGCGTACAGCTCGAACAGCTCCCGGACCATGGGGGCCTCGCCCTCGTCAATCGCCAGCCGCCCGCCGTCCTTGACGTAGCCGAAAATGCGGCTGTTGCCCAGGACCACATTTTTCTTGATGGCCTGGGCGTGGCCGAACTTGACACGGCTGGAGAGCTTCCGTAATTCGTCCTGGGCAATGCCGGACATGATGGTCAGGCGCAGCTCGGAGTCCTCGTCAAAGGTGTTGATGTTGTCATTCTGGAAAAACACCCCCACCCCGGCGCTCAGCAGTTCCCGGGTGTACCGGATGGAGTCCAAGGTGTTTCGGGCGAACCGTGTGATCTCCTTGGTGATGATGAGGTCAAATTTGTGGGCCCCGCCGTCCGCCACCATGCGATGGAAATTCTCCCGCTTTTTGGTTGTAGCGGCGGACAGGCCCTCGTCCACGTAACCGGGAACATATACCCAGGCAAAGTTTTTGCGGATGAGCTCCTCGTAGTAACTGACCTGGTTGCCCAGGGAGTTGAGCTGCTCGTCGCTTTCGGAGGACACACGGGCGTAGTAGGTCACCCGCAGAGGGATGTCATAGATGGATTTTGTCCGCAAGGACTGACGGATGCTGTGCAGGTCCATGGGACCCTCCCTTTCATTTCGTTTTATCATGTTCTGTTTTTCAGTATATCACAGAACACAAAAAAAGCAAGGGGACTGTGGAAAATTCACAGTCCCCTTGTGTAGGATTGTCAAACAAATTGGACAAGGAATTCGAGAGGAGAAAGCCAGGCGAGGGGACGCATCGGTAAGTTGTTGGAGCTGTGGTTATGGACAGCAGGCTGTTTGTGAAAGTCAGCCAGAGAGAAGAAAGAGTGGACAGAATAAAAGCGTTTCTGGTCTTCCCGGTGGCTGCGCTCCACTTTGCCGTTATGCCTGGGCGTGTAAGGACGAATGAGCTTGTGTTGGATACGAAGATCAAAGGAGTTTCCCGCAGGGAGATCTGTTTGAAGCTCTGTCCCAGTGCGGACCGGCAGGAGAGCATATCAAGAAGCTCTTTGGAGATATTACTTCCGAACTGAAAGGTCGGAAGTAATATGTGCCATGTTCTGCGGTTGCCGCTGTTTACAGCGGCAACCGCAAAACGGCTTAAATCAAATGTATTATTTCCGAGTTTTAAGCTCGGAAATAATACCTCCCACCACGATTTGCCTTCTGAGCTTAGGCCATGTTTCAAACAAGGCCTAAATTTATCTGACTGAAATCTTATCATAAAACCAGGCGGTGAATCAAGACGATTTTGAGGCCGTTTAGAGTTTGAAAATCAGCTTCTATGACATGCAAAGTATCTCTGTGAAACATTCTGCAAGAATTTTGATATTTTCTATTGAACGCTGATATCCTGCACAAATATATTCCTGTAGAATAGAAGACACTGGTTGAAATGGCAGAAAACACCTGGCGGCAGGAGGGACGCTTCAACATGAACATGCCTGGCCCAAACAGCGGAATCGCACGGTTTTTAACCAAAATCTGCGACCTGATTTTTTTGAACGTGGTCTTCATCCTTACCTCATGCACCGTCGTCTGTTTGGGGGCGGCGGTCACGGCCCTTTACATGACAGCGATGGAGCTATACCAGGAAAGGGACTGTACCCCCGTTCGGGATTTCCTTCGGAATCTGCGGAAAGCCTTTACCGCCTCAACGCCAGCGGCGGTACTGCTGCTGGCGGACCTGACGCTGCTGGCTGTCCTTTGCCGGGCCCTCTATGCCGGGACGCTTCTGTTTCCGCCGGAGCTGTTTGTGCTGTTTTGCATCGCTGCTGTGATTTTGACAGCTATCCTGTCCTGGCTGTTTCCACTTCTGGCCTGTTTTGAAAATACCTTCTCCAGGCATTTCGGGAATGCCGTGCGGCTGGCACTGGCAAGGCTCCCAATCACGTTTTTTATAACAGCGGTCAATCTCCTGCCGATCCTGGTTCTTCTTTTTCTGCCACAGTTTTTTGGCGCCTTCCTGGGTGTGTGGCTGCTGATTGGGGCCGCGGCGGGAGCCTATGGGAACCTCTTTTATCTGCGCAGGATATTCAAGCAGTAACAAAACAATGCGATCTTAGAAGGAGATGAAATCATGAGCGAATATCTCTCTTATGACGGGTATGCCCTGGTTTTCGAGGACGATTTTAACGGGGAAACTCTGGATAGAACCAAATGGAACGTAGAGCTGCACGATCCGGGCTGGGTCAATGAGGAGCTTCAAGCCTACGTAGACGCGGAAGATGTCCTGTCCCTGCGGGACGGCTTCCTGCATATCCGCCCCACCAGGCTGGCGCTGGGGGATGGAAGCGTCTTTTACCGTTCCGGACGGATTTCCACCCAGGGAAAGCACGAGTTTACCTATGGGATTTTCGAGGCCCGCTTGAAGGTTCCGCGGGGAAAAGGGTTTCTCCCGGCCTTCTGGCTGATGACGGGGGACGAGGAGCGCTGGGGCCAGTGGCCCGTCTGCGGCGAGATCGACGTCTGTGAGGTCCTGGGCCACGAGCCCCGGACGAACTACGGCACGCTTCACTACGGCCTGCCCCACGAGCAGAGCCAGGGGGCGGTTACTCTGCCGGAGGGGGACTTTGCGGCGGATTTCCACACATTCTCTTTGGAGTGGCTTCCCGGGTGCATCCGCTGGTATGTGGACGGCAGGCTGTTCTATGAAGCGGAACAGTGGTTTTCCGCCGGGACGGATGGCCTCCGCACGCCCTTCCCGGCGCCCTTTGACCATAACATGTATGTGATTTTGAATCTGGCGGTGGGCGGCGTTTGGCCCGGCCCGCCGGATGAAGCAACAGACTTTGCCCGCGCCGCTTTTGAGGTGGACTACGTGCGGGTATACCGGAAAACACGTCAATCAATGGAGGAGCTATGATGGAGAAAATCCGCTTTTTGGATGAAAACGGAACCTTTGAACTGAGAAATCCCGAGGCGGTCAGCGGCCTCTATTTTCCCCTAGCCAGCGAGACCGGACTAAAAAGCGCCATCGCCCCCGATCTGGCCGGAGACAGCAAGCTGGACCAGGAGTCTTTTCTTCTGGAGCCGGTAAGCATCGAGGACCTGCGGAACAGCCGCGGCACCCGAAATTTCTGGTGCGTGACAGAAAAGGGCTGCTGGTCCGCCTCCGGCGTCAGCGCCGAACAGGAGGCCGCCCGCTTTACGCCGGACCAGGACGAGAGCGTCCTGACGGCGGGATTCTTGTGGCAGACGGTGCGCCGGACCTCAAGGCGCTATGGCCTTCAGGCGGAGCTGACGGCCTTTGTGCCGCCGGATGAGAATGTGGAGATTCTGGAGGTGCGGGTGACAAACCGGGACGCTGCGCCCCAGCGCGTCACCGGCGTCGCGGCGGTTCCCATCTACGGCCGGAGCGCGGACAACCTCCGGGACCACCGGAATGTGACCTCCATGCTCCACCGGATTCGGACCACAAAATACGGCGTCCAGGTCAAGCCCACCATGTCCTTTGATGAAAAGGGCCATCGGGAAAACCGCCGGATTTACTATGTCTGCGGAACAACCGGGAACGGTGGCGCCCCCGCCGGATTCTACCCGACGGTGCAGGAGTTTGTGGGCGAGGGCGGCACATTTCTCCATCCCCGGGCCGTCTGCGAGGACCGGGAGGCCCGGCCCGCCGGAATGGAGATCGACGGCAGGGAGGCCATGGGCGGCATCCGCTTCCCTGAGGTCACCCTGGGACCTGGAGAAACGTCGGTGTACCTCGTCTTCCTGGGAATTACGGAGGATGCCGGGGACATGGACCGGATTTTAACGGCCTGCGGCACAGAGGAACGGGTCCATGCCGCCCTGGAGCGCACAAAAGCTTATTGGCAGGACAAGGTAAACGTCCGCTACCAGACCGGCTCGGCGGACTTCGACCGCCTGATGCGCTGGGTGAGCCTCCAGCCCCTTCTGCGGCGGATCTACGGCTGTTCCTTCCTGCCCCACCACGACTATGGCCGGGGAGGCCGGGGCTGGCGGGACCTCTGGCAGGACTGCCTGTCTTTGCTGCTGATGGACCCCGGCGGCGTGGGGGAGATGATCCAGGCCAGCTTCGGCGGCGTGCGGATGGACGGAACCAACGCCACCATCATCGGAGAGGGCCTGGGGAACTTTATCGCGGACCGCAACGGCATCGCCCGAGTCTGGATGGACCACGCCCTCTGGCCCTTGATGACCACCAAGCTCTACATCGACCAGACGGGGGACCTGGATATCCTGCGCGCGAAGGTCTCCTACTTCAAGGACCCCCAGGCTATGCGGGGTACAGAGATCGACGGACAGTGGGACCCGGCGTACGGAAACAGGCAGCGGACGGCTTCCGGCAAGGTCTACACCGGCAGTATTTTGGAGCACCTGCTGATTCAGCACCTCACCGCCTTTTATGAGGTGGGGGAGCACAACATCTTCCGCCTCCGGGGGGCCGACTGGAACGACGCCCTGGACATGGCCCCGGAGCGGGGGGAGAGCGTGGCCTTCACCTGCGCCTACGCAGGCAATCTCAAGGACCTGGCGGGGCTTCTCCGGCGGCTGGCCGAGACCTGGAAAAACGTGGAGCTGGCGGAGGAGCTGGAGGAGCTGCTTCGGACGCCGCCCATAGACTACGACGATCTGTCGGAGAAAAAGGCGGTCTTGGAGCGATACACCCGGCGCTGCGCCCACAATGTCAGCGGCGGGACCATCCGGGTCCTCCCGATGGAGCTGGCGGAGAACCTGGAGGGCAAAGCGGACTGGCTGATGGAGCACATCCGCCGTCAGGAGTGGATCGCGGACGGGAGGGACGGCTGGTTCAACAGTTACTATGACAACCACGGGCAGCCCCTGGAGGGCATTGCGGAGACCGGCGCACGCATGATGCTTACCGGACAGGTGTTCGCCATCATGAGCGGGACCGCCACGGAGGAACAGGTAAAGGCCATTGCCCGCAGTGCCGACAAATACCTCTACAAAAAAGAGGAGGGGGGCTACCGGCTGAACACGGACTTCCACGAGCTGAAATTCGATATGGGCCGGATGTTCGGCTTTGCCTACGGTGAGAAGGAGAACGGGGCGGTGTTCTCCCACATGACGGTGATGTACGCCAACGCCCTCTACCGCCGGGGCTTCGTCCGGGAGGGCTATAAAGCGCTTCAGACCCTGGCGGACGCCGCTCTGGATTTTGAGAGCAGCAAAATCTATCCCGGCATCCCGGAGTATTTCAACGCCGAGGGCCGGGGAATGTACCACTACCTCACCGGCGCGGCCAGCTGGTACATGCTGACGGTGATCACGGAGGCGTTCGGCGTCCGGGGGGAGAACGGCAGCCTGGCGATCGCCCCGAAGCTGGTGCGGGAGCAGTTCGGCGAAGCAGGGACCGCCTCCCTGACCCTTCCCTTCGCCGGTAAGCGGTTCCAGGTGATCGCCGTCAACCTGAGCCGGAAGGACTACGGCGAATACCGGCTGGAAAAGGCGTACCTGACCACGGCGGACGGCCCTCAAATGCGGCGGCTGCCGGTGACGGAAGGACGGGTCCTGCTGGACCGGGCGCTTCTGGACCGGCTGCCTGTGACGGAAAATCAGATCACAGTGGAATTGATGTAAGGAGATGACGCGCGATGCAGTATGGATTTTTTGACGATCAGGCCCATGAGTACGTGATCACCCGGCCCGACACCCCGGCCCCTTGGGCCAACTACCTGGGCTCTCCGGAGTACGGGGCGCTGATCTCCAACAACGCCGGAGGCTACAGCTTTGTCAAATCCGGGGCCAACGGACGGATTCTTCGGTATGTGTTCAACCAGTTCGACCAGCCGGGGCGGTACCTCTATCTTCGGGACAACGAGACGGGGGACTTCTGGTCCGCCTCCTGGCAGCCGGTGGGAAAGGACCTGGATACGTACAAAAGCGAGTGCCGCCACGGAATGGGCTACACGGTCATGACGGCGGATTACGGCGGCATCCACAGCGAGGCGGCTTATTATGTGCCCTTGGGCGGGACCCACGAGGTCTGGCGGCTGACAGTGCGCAACGACTCGGACCGCCCCCGGACGTTGACCCTCACGGGCTACGCGGAGTTTACCAGCCACGGCAATTATGAGCAGGACCAGGTGAACCTGCAATACTCCCAATTTGTCACCAGAACCCTGTTCGACGAAAACCGGGTCCGCCAGCAGATTCACGGCAATCTGGACGCGGCGGAGGACGAGGTGGACGCCAAGTCCGTCATCGAGCGATTCTTCGGACTGGCCGGGGCGGAGGTTTCCTCCTACTGCGGCGACAGGGCGGAATTCCTGGGACCCTACCGGGGATACGGCAGTCCCGTAGGCGTGGAGCGTGGGAACCTCTGGAACCGCCTGGGCTACAACGGCAACAGCTGCGGCGCGCTCTCGGCGGCTGTGACCCTGAAGCCGGGAGAGACTGTGACAGTGGCCTTCCTGCTGGGGGAGAAACACGAGCGGGAAAGCGCCGCTCTTATGAAGGCGTATCAAGACCCGGAGGCGGTCTGTGAACGGGAACTGGAGGCCCTGAAACAGTTCTGGCACGGCAAGCTCTCCCATTTCCAGGTCAAGACCCCCTGTCCGGCGTTCGACACCATGATCAACACCTGGAACGCCTACAACAGCTTCATCACCTTCACCTGGTCCCGGGCGGCGTCGTTCATTTACTGCGGTTTGCGCAACGGCTACGGCTACCGGGACACGGTGCAGGATATCCAGGGCGTCATCCATCTGGAGCCGGAGGCTGCGGCGGAGAAAATCCGCTTCATGCTCTCGGCCCAGGTGGACCACGGCGGTGGACTGCCCCTGGTGAAATTCACCCACGACCCGGGCCATGAGGACACACCGGAGGACGCCTCCTACGTTCAGGAGACCGGCCACCCCGCCTACCGGGCCGACGACGCGCTGTGGCTGTTCCCCACGGTCTACAAATACATCGCCGAGACCGGGAACGTTGGTTTTTTGGATGAGGTCATTCCCTTTGCCAATCGGGATGAGGGCACCGTATACGAACATTTAAAGCGGGCGCTGAACTTTTCCCTCCAGCATTTAGGCCCCCACGGGATGCCCGCCGGCCTTCACGCCGACTGGAACGACTGCCTGCGGCTGGGGGCGGAGGGGGAGTCCTCCTTTGTGGCCTTCCAGTTCTACTACGCCTTTACCGTCCTGCGGGAGTTTGCCGCCTGCCGGGAGGACGGCAGGTATCTGGACTGGCTGGAGAGGGAACAGAAAAAGCTCCGGACCCTGCTCAACGACCTGTGCTGGGATGGGGACCGCTACATCCGGGGCTTTACCGAGGCCGGCGAGGTCATCGGAAACCACAGCGCCCCGGAGGCCAACCTGTGGCTCAATCCCCAGAGCTGGGCGGTCATCAGCGGCCTGGCGGACGGGAAACAGGCCCAGCTGGCCATGAACAGCGTCTATAACCGGCTGAATACCGACTACGGCGCCATCCTCATGGACCCGCCCTACCACGCCCACGCCTTCGACGGGGCGCTGGCCGTCATCTACAACGCCGGGGTCAAGGAGAACGCCGGGGTCTTCTCCCAGTCTCAGGGATGGCTGATCCTGGCGGAGGCCCTCCTGGGCCACGGGGACCGGGCCTTTGAGTATTTCAAGGAAAACGCCCCCTCCATGCAGAACGACCGGGCGGAGATCCGGAAGATCGAACCCTACTGCTACGGCCAGTTCACCGAAGGGCCGGCCAGCCCAAACGCCGGGCGGTCCCACGTCCACTGGCTCACGGGCACGGCTTCCACCGTTATGGTGGGCTGTGTGGAGGGCATCCTGGGGATGCGGCCGGACCTGGAAGGGCTGAAAATCGCGCCCTCCATCCCGAGGGAATGGAAGGCGCTGGAGATCGAGAAGGATTTCCGGGGGAAAAGGCTTCACATTCTGGTGGAAAATCCAAACGGCAGGGAGTCCGGCTGCGAGTCCCTGACGGTGAATGGAATGCCCATGGAGGGAAACTACGTGCCGGAGGCCTGCCTCACGGCGCGGACGGAGATTGTCCTGACGATGTGAAAGACTCCCGGTTCACGTTCCAGTTGTTCATGTAGTTCCTGTCCCGGTAGGCCTTGGGCGTCATGCCCATCTGGGTGCGGAAATGCTGGATGAAATGGCTCTGGGAGGAGTAGGACAGCATGGCGGCGATGTCCGCGAAGTCGTAGTCGCTGAAGCGGAGGAGATTCTTCGCCATGTCGATCTTCCTCTGGCGGATGTACTCGCTGACGGAAATGCCGGTCTCTTGCTTGAAAATGCGGGACAGGTGGGCCGGGGAGATGGAGATGGCGGAGGCCAGCTCCTGGATCGTAATACGGTCCATGATGTGGACGTAAATGTAGTCGATGGCCTCCGCCACCTGCTTGGAAGAGGCGATGCGCTTTTTCAGGTTCCGCATGCGGCAGACATAGTCCAGGGCCATCTGGTCGTGGACGTAGACGATTTCCGCCATATTGGTGCAGCAGTCCATCCGGCGGATGTACTCGTCACTGAGCCCGAAGGCCTCCTCCATGGCCATGCCGCCCTCCATGCAGAAACGGGTCAGCATGGCTGCCGTCACTACGAAGTGATAGCGCAGATTGGTCACCGGGTCCTCGGAGAGCTGCCCCACGCCCTCCATGTTCTCAAAGGCGCCCCGGCTGCAGTTCTCCTGTACCGCGTCGATCATTCCCTCCGCCACGGAGCGGTAAAACAGAAACTCCTCCCCGGGCTCCCGATGGCTGGTGACCTCCCGCTCCCCGTCGGCCTCCAGAGGCTTCCACGCCTTTGCTCCATTCATATGCACACCTCCTTCAATATCTTTCAGGGCTAGAATATATCATAGATTTGATATTTCGGCAAGAGGAAAGACGGGAGATTTTTCCGCAGGCTAACTGGAAATTATATGTAAAATACCTAAAGTCCGGCATGAATTTGATATATCTTTCTTTAATTTTGTATACGCTTTTTCGGCGGCACTTTATAATGAGGGGAGCATCACAGCAGACGGCTGTATCAAATTGGAAATAGGAGGAAACGATCGTGAAGAGAAGAATTTGGTATGCCGCTCTGATGGCCGCGATGATTCTTGGCCTTCTGAGCGGGTGCGGCTCCAGTCCCGGCGGTTCGGATGTTGTGCCGGGCGTGGAGGGCAAGATCCTCAACATCTACGTGTGGAACGATGAGTTCCAGGGGAAGTTCAACGCCAACTATCCTGAGATCGACCATCTGTCCAACGACAAGTCCGTCACCTTCCTGAAGGACGGCACGGAGATCCACTGGGTCATCAACCCCACTCAGGACGGCGTCTACCAGCAGAAGCTGGACGAGGCGCTGCTCAAGCAGGACCGTGTCTCCGCCGATGAGCGGGTGGACATGTACCTGGTGGAGGCCGACTACGCGCTGAAATACATCGACCCGGAGGCCAATGTGGCCATGCCCATCTCCCAGCTTGGCATCACGGACGCGGACATCGCCAACCAGTACCGCTACACCTTGGACGCCATGCGGACGGCTGACGGCGAGATCCGGGGCCTCAGCTACCAGGCGACCCCCGGGATGCTGGTCTACCGCCGCTCCATCGCTAAGGCCGTTCTGGGCACCGACGACCCGGAGACCGTGGCCGCCGCCGTCTCCGACTGGGATAAATTCTATGAGACGGCGGAGCGGATGAAGGACGCCGGCTACTACATGTACTCCGGCCGGGCCGACACCTACCGGGTGTACTCCAACAACGTCTCCTCCCCCTGGGTCAAAAACGACAAGACCGTGGTGGTGGATCCCAATATGATGCGGTGGGTGGAGCGCTCCTTGGAGGATACCCGGAGCGGGATCAACCACAATGTGCCGGGCCAGTGGATCGACGAGTGGAACAAGGACATGGGCCCGGACTCCAAGGTTTTCTGCTTCTTCCTGCCCGCCTGGGGCCTGGACGTGTGCATCAAGCCCAACGTGACGGACACTGCCGCCGCCCAGGACTGGGCCTCCTGCCCCAGCCCCCAGAGCTTCTTCTGGGGCGGCACCTGGCTGGTGGCCGCCCAGGGCTCCGACAACCCCGAGCACGTGAAGGACATTATGCTCAAGATGACGGCGGACCGGGACATCCTCCGGAGCCTTGCGGTGAACAATGGGGAGATGAGCAACGACCAGCCCCTGATGGAGGAGCTGGCCCAGTCCCCCGACTTCGGCATTGAGCTGCTGGGCGGGCAGAATTACCTGGGCGTGCTGTCCGAGGTGGCCGCCAATATCGACCTGAGCAACATCTCCTCCTATGACCAGGGCTGTGTCGAGGAATTCCAGAACACCTTCGGCGACTACTTCAACGGCAAGATCAGCCTGGAGAAGGCCAAGGCCAATTTTGAGATGTCCATCACCGAACGCTACCCCTGGCTGGTAGGCGGCGGCGTGGAATGGCCGTAAAAGCGGCAGACCATTGATACTGTGAAAGGGGGACCTCTTATGCAAAACCAGAAGAAACTCAAAACCGTCAGCTACGCCAAATGGGGCTATCTGTTCATCCTGCCCTTCTTCCTGTCCTACGCCATCTTTTCCCTGATTCCGCTGGCGGACACCATTCGCAACAGCTTCTATGAGTACTACGCCTTCGGCCTGAAGACGGTGGGCCCCAACTGGACGGGCCTCAGCAATTACATCTCCCTGCTCTCCTCGGACCTGCCCAAGTACGCCTGGAACACCTTCGTCATGTGGATCCTGGGCTTCGTGCCCCAGATCGTGGTGGCCCTGGTGCTGGCGTCCTGGTTCACCGACGCCCGGCTGAAGATCCGGGGCAAGCAGTTTTTCAAGGTGGTCATCTACCTGCCGAACCTGATCATGGCCTCCGCGTTTGCCATGCTGTTCTTCGCCCTGTTCTCCAACGCGGGACCCATCAACAACATCCTCCTCAACATGGGCGTGATCGGGGAGGCCATCCGGTTCATGGAGTCCACCCTGGGCGCCCGTACCTTGGTGGGCCTGATGAACTTCCTCATGTGGTTCGGCAACACCACCATTATGCTGATGGCGGCCATCATGGGCATCAACCCCTCCATCTTTGAGGCGGCGGAGCTGGACGGCTGCACCCACCTCCAGAAGTTCTTCAAGATTACCCTTCCCCAAATCAAGCCCCTGCTGACCTACACACTGATTACCTCCCTCATCGGCGGTCTCCAGATGTTCGACGTGCCCCAGATCCTCACCGGCGGCAAGGGCGCGCCCGACCGGACCACCATGACCCTGATTATGTACCTCAACAAGCACCTCCAGGCCAAGAACTACGGCATCGCCGGTGCGCTGTCCGTGTTCCTCTTCATCATCAGCGCCATCCTCTGCTGGTTTGTCTTTAAGATGAACACCGATCCCGACCCCGACGGCTCCAAGTCCGCCGCCAAGCGCGCCAAGAAAGGGGGCAACGCGTAATGCAGGAAAAGAGATCTCACGGGCGTGAAATTCTCGCCCATGTCGTTTTGATTATCTTGGCGTTCCTGTGCCTGTTCTTCTTCTACATCCTGATTATCAATGCCACCCGTTCCCACGCGCAGCTTCAGCTGGGCTTCTCCGCGCTGCCTGGTTCCAGCCTGGTGACGAACTTTAAAAACGTCATCAACGACCCGGCTATCCCCATCCTCCGGGGCGTCCTGAACAGCCTGATCGTCTCCGGCTGCTGCGCCGCCATCGTAACCTACTTCTCCGCCCTGACGGCCTACGGCATCTACGCCTATGACTTCAGGCTGAAAAAAGCGGCCTTCACCTTCATCATGGCCATCCTGGTCATGCCCACTCAGGTGACGGCCCTGGGCTTCCTCCGCCTGATCACCAACATGGGTATGGACGACTCCCTGCTTCCCCTGATTATCCCCTCCATCGCCTCTCCCGCTGTGTTTTACTTCATGCACAGCTACATGCAGTCCTCCCTGCCCAAGGACCTGATCGAGGCGGCCCGGATCGACGGCTCCATGGAGTTCAGCACCTTCAACCGCATCGTACTGCCCATCATGAAGCCCGCCATCGCGGTACAGGCCATTTTCACCTTCGTGGGCTCCTGGAACAACTACTTCATTCCCGCCCTGGTGATTACCTCCAAGAACAAACAGACCCTGCCCATCATGATCGCCACCCTTCGGGGCGCGGACTACATGAACTTCGACATGGGAAAAATCTACATGATGATTACCATCGCCATTGTGCCCATCATTATCATCTACCTGCTTTTGTCGAAGTTTATCGTAGAAGGCGTCACCTTGGGCGGCGTCAAGGAGTAACGACGGCAAGGAGAGACCGCACATGGAAAAATGGATTCGCACCCGCTATCAGCCCAATCTGCCCCTCAACGGCGAACGCCGCGTGACGGCCTGCCCGGAACACATCGCCCTCTCCCGGCAGGCCGCCCAGGAGGGCATGGTGCTGCTGAAAAACCGAAACAGCCTGCTCCCCCTGGCCCCCGGCAGCCGGGTGGCTCTGTTCGGAAAGGGCAGTTTCGACTATGTAAAAGGCGGAGGAGGCAGCGGCGACGTGACCTGCGCATATGTCCGCAATGTCTGCGACGGGTTGAAAGAGGAGGGCGTTTTCGTCTACGAACCCCTTTCGGACTACTACCGGGCTTATGTCGCGGAGCGCTATGCCGCCGGGGACATCCCCGGATTGATGGCGGAGCCGGAGCTTCCGGTGGAACTGCTGTCCTCGGCGCGGGAACATGCGGATACCGCCGTGATCGTCCTCAGCCGCTTCTCCGGCGAGGGCTGGGACCGGATTCCCGTGATTCCCGAGAACAAGGACTATGTATGGGCCGACGAGGTGCTTATGCCCCAGCGGGCCCAGAGGATCTTCCCCAAGGGGGATTATTACCTGACGGACGCTGAGAGCGCCATGGTGGACCAGGTCTGCGCCGCCTTTGACCGGGTGGCCGTGGTGCTGAACGCGGGCGGCGTCATGGACGTCTCCTGGTTCTATGAGAACGACCGGATTTCCTCCGTGCTGCTGGCCTATCAGGGCGGTATGGAGGGCGGAAGCGCCATCGCCGCCCTGCTGGCCGGAAAGGCCAATCCCTGCGGCAAGCTGCCGGACACCTTTGCCCGGGACCTGGATGACTACCCATCCACGGAGCATTTCCACGACTCCACAGACTATGTGGAATACGCCGAGGATGTCTATGTGGGCTACCGGTATTTCGAGACCCTGCCGGGCGCGGCGGAGCGGGTTTGCTATCCCTTCGGCTTCGGCCTGTCCTACACCCGCTTTGCTCTGGAGGTCCTGGAGGCCGGGGCGGAAAACGGAATAATTCAGATCCGCACCCAAGTGACCAACATCGGGGACCGGGCGGGGAAGGAAGTGGTCCAGCTCTATTTCTGCCCGCCCAAGGGGCGGCTGCAAAAGCCCTCCCGAAATCTGACGGCGTTCCGCAAAACCGGACTTCTGGGCCCCGGCGAGAGCGAAACGGTGACGCTGTCCTTTGCCGTATCGGATATGGCCAGCTTTGACGACCTGGGAAAGATCGCCCCCTCCGCCTGGGTGCTGGAAAAAGGCCGCTATGACCTGTATCTGGGGACCAGTGTCCGGGACGCGGAAAAGCTGGATTTTGCCTGGGAACAGGCGGAGACGGAAATCGTCCGGCAGTGCAGGAATGTCCTGGCCCCGTCCCAGCTGGCGAAGCGTCTCCAAGCGGATGGGACCTGGGAGTATTTGCCTGCCGCCCCGGCGGTAGACACGGATGCCAACGCCCTTGTTCCCCTGGATCCCAATACCCTGGAGGCGGTGGCCCCGGAAGCGCGGGCCAGAGGGCGGTACTGGCTGGCCCGGCCTTACCCGGAGGGGGTGCGGCCCCTGTCTGAGGTGGCGGAGGGAAAACTGACCCTGGACGCTTTCATGGCCCAGCTCTGTGACGAGGACCTCATCCATCTGCTGGGCGGCCAGTCCAACGTAGGTGTTTCCAATACCTTTGGCATTGGGAACCTGCCGGAATACGGCGTGCCCAACATCACTACAGCCGACGGCCCTGCGGGCCTTCGGATTCAGCCGGAGGCGGGCGTGTGCACCACCGCCTGGCCCTGCGCAACGCTTCTGGCGGCAACCTGGGACGAAGACTTGGTTTTCAGAGCCGGCGAGGCCGCCGCCGCGGAGGTGAAGGAGAATAACATCTCCGTCTGGCTGGCTCCGGCGGTGAACATCCACCGCAGTCCCCTCTGCGGGCGGAACTTTGAGTACGACTCCGAGGACCCCCTGCTGGCGGGAAAGATCGCCGCCGCCATGGTGCGGGGCATCCAGTCCCGGCATATCGCCGCCACGGTGAAGCACTTTGCCTGCAACAACAAGGAGACCAACCGGAAAAACAGCGACTCCCGCCTCTCCCAGCGGGCTCTGCGGGAAATCTATCTGCGCCCCTTTGAGATCGTGATTCGGGAGGCGGAGCCCTGGGCGGTCATGAGCTCCTACAACATCATCAATGGCCGCCGGGCCTCGGAGAGCCGCGAACTGCTGACGGACATTCTCCGAGAGGACTGGGGCTATACCGGCATGGTCATGACCGACTGGTGGACCAAGGGAGAGCACTATAAGGAAATCCTGGCCGGAAACGACCTGAAAATGGCCAACGGCTACCCGGAGCGGGTCCAGCAGGCCATGGACCTGGGGCTGGTGTCCCGGGAGGACCTGGAGACCTGCGCACGGCGAGTTCTGGAACTGATTTTGAAGATTGACTGACGAAGGAGGAACCTTACTTATGGCAACTTTGAATTTGAAAGGGATCACCAAGATCTATCCCCACAGCGGCGGACAGAAGAAGCCCAAAAAGGGGGCGCCTGAGAAGAAGACCAACCTCCAGGTGACGGACAAGGGCGTTGTGGCGGTCCAGCAGTTCGACTTGGACATCAGGGATAAGGAGTTCATCGTTTTGGTTGGCCCCTCCGGCTGCGGCAAGTCCACCACGCTGCGGATGGTTGCCGGCCTGGAGGAGATCTCCGGCGGCGAGCTGTACATCGACGGGAAGCTGATGAATGACGTGGAGCCCAAGAACCGGGACATCGCCATGGTGTTCCAGAGCTACGCCCTGTACCCCCACATGACCGTCTACGAGAATATGGCCTTCCCCCTGAAGCTCCGCAAGGTGCCCAAGGACGAGATTGACAAGCGCGTCAAGGAGGCCGCCGCCACCCTGGACATCACCCAGTACTTAGACCGCAAGCCCAAGGCCCTCTCCGGCGGCCAGCGCCAGCGGGTGGCCATCGGCCGGGCCATCGTCCGGGAGCCCAAGGTGCTTCTCATGGACGAACCCCTCTCCAACCTGGACGCCAAGCTCCGCAACCAGATGCGCGCCGAGATCATCAAGCTGCGCCAGAAAATCAACACGACATTTATGTACGTGACCCACGACCAGACGGAGGCCATGACCCTGGGCGACCGGATTGTCATCATGAAGGACGGCTTCATCCAGCAGATCGGCACCCCCCAGGAGGTGTTCGACCATCCGGCGAACCTGTTTGTGGCGGGCTTCATCGGCATGCCCCAGATGAACTTCTTCGACGCCAAGCTCCTCTGCGAGGGCGGCAAATACTTTGTCAGCGTAGGCGGCTGCAAGGTGGAGCTGTCCGGCGACAAGCAGAAGAACCTGGCGGCCCAGGGCGTCCAGTCCCAAGCCATCACCCTGGGCGTCCGGCCCAGCCACATGGTGCTCTCCAAAGAGCCGGGCAACACCCTCACCGCCACCGTGGAGGTCAGCGAGATGATGGGCAGCGAAGTCCACTTCCATGCCAACGCCAACGGCAAAGACGTGGTGGTCATTGTTCCCACCATGGACGCCGAGGGCCGGCACATCGATTCCTTCCACGCCGGCGACCAGCTGAATCTCACCTTCTCCGGCAGTGTGTGCCATATCTTTGACCGCGAGGGAAGAAATCTGGAATTTTAATGACGAAACGGGTGCTGTCTTTTGACAGCACCCGTTTTTTCTTCTTGGAACCCGTATTCATACCGGGGATGCCGAATGGGTGAGAATTTTTCCCGCCAGACAAGGAGCGTTTCCACAGCTATATTGACGTATGGCAAGGGAAAGCGACGCGGTATGGCGGATAGGGGCCCCCGCGAAATCGAAGATTTCGTGGAGAGAGGACTGCGCCTGCGGCGCATTTCGGAGATCAACCGCCCGTAGGGCGGCTCTCAGGCCGGAGATGAAGAAATGCAACAGAACGGAGCTTTCGGCATAGCCGGAGGCGGAACGAGCGGAGTTTCTTCTGACGAGGACCGGCCAGACGGCGTCCAACGGTTGTGAATACAGGTTCTTAAACAAGACCCGGCGTATTCATCAAGTCAGGCTCAGATACAAGTCTTTATATTGTTTTGCGGAGTTCTCCCAGGACAGGTCCTTCACCATATCCCGCAGGATCATTTCATCCCAATACTTGCGCTGGTCAAAATAGAACGCCTTCGCCCGGTTGATGGCGTCCAGAAGCAGGCCGGCGTCGTAGCGGTCGAAGGTAAAGCCATTCCCGGAGTTGAGGCCCATGTTATAAGGCTCCACCGTATCCTTCAAACCGCCGGTTTCCCGGACGATGGGAATGGTGCCGTAGTGCATGGCGATTAGCTGCGTCAGCCCGCAGGGCTCAAATTGAGACGGGACCAACAGGGCGTCCGCTCCTGCGTAGATCCTATGCGACCGCGCTTCATCGTACATGATATTCGCGCACACACGCCCTTTATACGCACTCTCATAATACCGGAAAGAGTCCTCATATACCCGGTCTCCGCTGCCGAGCACCACAACCTGCGTATATTCGTCCACAACTTGGGGAAGAACGGCATTGACCAAATCCAGTCCTTTCTGATTCGTCAGCCGGGAAATCAGCCCGATCACAAATTTGCCGCTGTCTTGGACCAAGCCCAATTCCTCCTGTAACTTCCGCTTGTTCTCCTTTTTCTTTTCCAGAACGTTGGATATGTTGTAGCCGGCGTGCAGGCAGGAATCGGTCTCCGGGTTCCATATATCATAGTCGATGCCGTTTACAATGCCGCGCAGTTTGCCGGAATGATACCGCAGATGGGCGTCTAAGGTCTCTCCGTAGTACGCGCTCTGAATCTCACCCGCATAGGTCTGGCTTACGGTGGTAATGATATTTGCGTAGGCCAATCCGCCTTTGAGCATATTTGCGTCGTTATAGCCCGTTTTCAAAGCGTCCTTGTTAAAGACGTAATCCGGCAGTCCGGACCAGTAGCGGATCGTGGGAATATTGTAAATTCCCTGGAAACGGAGATTGTGGATTGTCAGGATTGTCTTTGCGGAGGTCAGCTTTGTCTCAGCAAACAAAGTCCTCAGATATACCGGGATTAGGGCGGCCTGCCAGTCGTGGCAGTGGATGATATCGGGGATCCAATCCATGTAGTTCAGCGCCGCAAGAGCCGCTTTTGCAAAGTAGCAGTATTTGGGTATATCATCAATGAGATTGGTGTATGGATTTCCCCAGCTGAAAAACTCTTCGTTGTCAATGAAATCGTATACCACGCCATCCCAGACATACTCCATGATGCCCACATAATAAGACCGGCCGTCGGCGCAGAGGTCCATCTGAAAAGAGCCGCGGTAAATCATTTTCTGCTGATACTCCCACGGGATGCACTTATAGCGGGGAAGGATGACTTTCACATCGCAGTTTTGCTTCACCAGCGCCTTGGGAAGCGCGTACATCACATCGCCCAGGCCGCCGGTCTTGACAAATGGGTAGCATTCCGAACCGATGAACACGACGCTTCTTCTGGGGGACCCGCAGGGCTGCTCCGGCACGGGCGCTTCCACAGGCTCAGACGCCGGAGTATTCTCCTCTGCAGCTTCCGCACGGGCTGCCTCTGGCTGTTCCTCCAGGACCGGTTTAGCAGGTCCGATCTGTGGACGCTCTTCGATCCTGTCTTTTACCACTCTTGGAGGGTCCGCTTTTATTTCTGCCGGTGTCTGGCTCGCACTGCCTGCTTCGGTGTCTTGAGACTTGCGTTCCGCGGCTGTGGATTCTAATAGGACTTTGCTTCTTTTGTCGGTTTTTGCGCTTTTCCTTTTTGCCATTTTGCATCACCTTTTCATTATTTTTGATGATTGCTATAGGGAGCTAAGAAAACACGAATGTATAAAAAGCGGCAAGTTCCTCAATTGGATCCGCTGCTTTATAGCATTTTACAGGCTATGGCTCCTTCAGCCACTCCCGATATTCCTCCAGCGTGATCTTCCCCTCTTCGCACTCCGTTTTTTTCTCTCTGGCCTTCTCGCCCCAGGCGTAGAGCGTCGTAGAGGAGATCTTCCCGGTCTTCGTCCAGGCGAAGCGCTTCTTGTACTCCCGGCGGTAGACCTTGAAGATCTCGTCATCCTCCTTGCTCTGGGACCATTGGACAAAGGCGCCGATCTCCTTGCAGACGCGGCCCTTCCCATCGGTGGTGATGTCGCAGTACTCGGCGGTGCCCCTGCCCTTGACGGCGAAGTAGAGGCCGCAGTTTTTGCACACGCGCATCCGCTGCTCCCGCTGGACGCACTCCCGGAGGAAGTAGTCGATCAGGTCGTAGACCGTTCCGGGGTAGAGGACTTCCGTAAAGTTGCGGGAGTCTACCGGCTCAAATTTCAGCGGCAGGGCGCGGAACTGAAATGTGTTCAGAGTATCGGAGCCCTCCCGGTTATAGTAGCTCGCCATGAGGTTCTGGAGAGAGGACTTTTTCCCAAGCTCAATGTCCAGCACATTCTGAAAGAGCCGCTGGATTTGCTTCTGCATGGAATCAATGTCGCTTGGGATGTGCGTCAGCTTTTTTCCAGGCAGCAGAGCGGTCAGCGCGGAGCCCTCCGCGTTTACCGCCTGATCGAAACGCTGCATCCAGTCCAGGCGGAGCTGCTGGAAATAGATGTGAGCCTCCGCCAGCTCGTCCAATCCGGCGAGGACAATGCCGGCATCCTGTGGCGCTTTCGTCTGATAGAACCGCAAGAGTGCTTTCTCCATATCCTTAATCAGAGGTTCGTATCTCCAAATGTCCAGACGCAGCAGCTTCAAAAGACTTTCCGAAAACGGGAAGTCTTTTTTTTCCAGCGATGAGTCAGGACCATAACAAAAATACTCTCTGCGGTTGGCGATGTAGGTTTTGAATGTATAGTGGTTCATTTCATACCCTGCAAGATAGACTGCCAATAAAAATAATTATACGACCAGTCTTGACAAGAACTCGGAGGTCTTCTAAACTGAAACGAGAAGGGACCGCTCATATAATAAAAGATAAAATAAGACTATCACATGAGCGAATAAAAGTCAAATCAATTTTCAAAGGAAGTACTGCGGAAATAACCTGCCGGGGACTAGACAAAGCCGCGGCTAACTGCTAGAATGAAAAATCAGGAAATGTCCCCGATTCCAGGGGGCGCGAGGAGGTAGGAAGAGGTCATGAAGGAGAAGAAGGGAGGCTTCCTCCGCTGGCCGTGGAATGTGGCGGTTTACATCGCGCTGCTGGCGGTGTTCCGCCTGTTTGCCGTTCCCATCATTCTGATTTTGATGGCGGTCCAGCGGAAGAACAATCCCCACGGCGTGGAGGAAGGCTATTGCCTCAGCCGGACTCGAAGGCGGTTCAGCTGGGTGCTGTGGGGACTTTTGTGGCTTGCTGCCGCCGCCGGGCTGTTTTACGTGTTTTACATAGGATTCCAGCAGGACCGGACCTATTGGGAGTCCTCGGACTATGTGACGCTGGCGGTCAGCGGGGGAGGCGGGGCTCTGTTCCTGCTTCTGGGAGCTTACATGGGCTATGCCGGTGCCCGGGATACGTTTTTCCCGGAAAAAAGCGCCTTGGCGGCGTCTATCCGCAGCCAGCTTCCCTACCCGGAGGAGGCCCCTCCGGTTGGAGAACTCTTCGCCATGGTGGACCGCGACCTGAAGGCGAACGGCCGGTGGTTTGACGAGATGGGCATTGGCCGGGAGTGGGTCCTGGGTGAGCAAGCCAACCGGATTGACCGCATCCGGGGCGTCTTCGTGGTGGATGAGACCAGGACCCGCCGCAGCGGCGGCCGTACCATCACCAGCCGGGTCTTGCAGCTGGTGCTGGTGGACGACCGCTGGCAAAAGCACATTACGGATTTCAAGAAGCCCCAGGAGCTGCGGGCGGCGGCGGACTGCCTGGCCCTCCGGGTCCCCGACGCCCGGCGGGGAACCAACAGCCAGTGGAGCGCCTTTTGGTCCATGGACGAGAGCGAGCGGGAGGCGTTCGAGCGGGACTTCCGCCAAAAGCAGAGCCGCCGGGCCTCGGAGGCCGCCCAGCGGGAGATTCTCAGCGAGGGCCCCCAGGACATGATTTTAAAGCGCCGGAACGGCGAGGTGACCTCCCGTGTGACGGCTTCCCTGGTGGAAGAGGTGCTGAAACGCTGCCTCAGCGGGGAGGAGTCCGGCTTTGAGCTGATGCCCACCCGGCCCGTGGAGGGCGGGGGCCGCACCTTCCGCGCCCTGGACTGCCTGATTCGGGAAGAAGGAGAGGAAAAGATCCTGCTGCTGCTGGAACTGGCTCCCTCAGAGGGAGAGAATCTGGCCCTGGCCTTGACAACAGACGCCCGGGGGGCGGAGAAGGTCCTGCGGGGCTGGCTCCGCCGGGAGGTCCCGGACCTGACGGGCTGGGACCTGCGGCGGGTTTATAGTGCGCCCCAGGCCGCCCGCCCTCAGGCGCAGCGGAAATCCCAGGCGAGGCTTTCCCTGGTCTATGCCAGCGGCGCGGCGGAAAACCACACTACCTTTACGGAGGAGGATGTCCAGATGGCGGCAGAGGGCCTTGTGGACGGGACCTATCAGCTGGTGGACCTGACCCACGCCTCTGGCTATTTGTGGATTCGGGTGACGGCGGGGGATAAGATGGACGCCCGCTGCACTGTGGAGGCCACGAAGCCCGAGGGGGCGGAGCTGGGTTTCTATATGGCAAAGATGCCGCCCAAAGAGGCGGCGGCATGGCTGACAGGATATCCCCGCGGAGAGTTCCTGCCGGGAGGCCGGGACTGGAAGCGGGTAAAAAAACCAAGTTGACAAAGGAGAGGTTCCATCATGGCAGCAGTTTTGAGCGATGAAGTGAAGCAGGCCCTTCAGGACATCTATTACAATGTCCGCACAGGCCGGGGCAAGGAGGCGTTTGCCCTTTTGGAAAAGGCTTCCGCCGCCGGGGACGGCGACGCCAGCTGCATTCTGGCCCGGTGCCTGTGCGGCCATCAGTACGTCTGGGGCTGGCACGGCTTCCCGGAGGATGACGAAAGGGCCACAAAGCTCCTCCACAAGTCCGTGGAGCAGGGCAGCGCCCTGGGGGTGCTGGTGGCCCTGCGGAGCGGGGAGCTGACGCCCTCCGTCCAGAAGAAGATGCCCTTTGAGAGTCTCCAGCAGGCCTTTGAGCAGGTGGAGGCTTTGGCGAAGGAAGGGGACGCGTTCTGTCAGTATATTGTCGGCAACAGTTATTTCTGGTGGGACTTCCTCCGTATTCAGAACAAGGGCAAGGATTCCTTCCCCAGTCAGGCGGAGTTCAAGGCGTACTTAAAAGGAGAGATTTCCAAGTGCGAGGACTGGTTCTGGAAGGCCTTCCGGGGCGGGATTTATTTCGCCGCCAATAACCTGAACCAGTACTATACCAAGGGGGACGAGGACATCATCGCTCCTCAGCCGGAGAAGGCCGAGGGCCTTTTTAAAATGGGCGCGGAAATGGGATACCCTCTCCATCAGTACTTCTATGCGCAAGAGCTGGAAGAGGCGGAGAACTTTGCGGAGGCGGCCCGTTGGTATAAGGAATCCGCCGAGGCTGGAAACGGCGGCGGCTGGTATAAGGTTGGGACGATCTATTTCGACGGGAAGGGTGTGGAGCAGGACGAGGCCTATGCGGTGTCCTGCTTTGAAAAGGAGCTGGCCCGGGACTCGGAGCACATCGGGTCCAACAATCTGCTGGGCAAGGCGTATTTCTACGGACGGGGCGTTCCCCAGGACTATGCCAAGGCGTATCAGCTCCTGACGCTGGCCCATGATAAGGGAAATACGAATTGGGGCGTGTACTATCTGGCCAAGTGCTGCTTCAAGGGCTGGGGTACCCCCCAGGATTACGGTAAGGCGCTCCAGTATCTAAACGAGATGGACTGGAATCACTGGGAAAAGGATTATATGCTGGGTGTCATCTACGCTCGGGGCCTGGGCGTGGCGGAGGATATTCCCAAGGGCGTGGCCCATCTCCAGAAGGCGGCGAGCCACACGGAGGCCAAGGAGGAGCTGCTGAACTACAAAAAGACCCTCTTCGGCAAGTGGGTCCGGCGGAAATGAGGGCGGAAACAGGCGGCGGAAGCGTATTGCTTCCGCCGCCTCTGGCGCGCACCGGGTCCTCCACGGCGTCCAGCTCAAGTATTTTTACAATCAAGAGGCCATCAACTGCATGGAGCACAATTACCAGCGGGAGCTCAGCGTGGAGGAGCTGGCGGACGTGTGCAAAAGGACAGCATTTTTGTGATGCCTCCTTATGTGTGATGGAAACATCATTCGTGTATAAACTAGGCTTGTCGAATCTTGGACGCATTGCAGGCAAAGGAAAGCCCATCTGCAGCAAAACAATTTGTCTGCTCACAGATGGGTAAAGATTCTCTAAATCTAACCGAGTATAATTTCGGCTTGATTAACTTTATTGAAATGTTCCATCTTTGAACTCAATAAGCGCCTGTCTCTTGAGTTCGGCTATCTACATATATGATGGGTTTATGGTTGCAATCGATTTGAACTCTATTTATAGCAATCCAAGAAATTAGCAAGGAATACCAGCGGCAGAAAACCAACCAATGCAGTCGGATGGGCGGATCAGCGAGAAAGCCTCAGCAATACCATGCGGAAGCTGAGGCAATAATCTGATTTTCAGCTTGCGAAGAATCGCCTTGATTTTTGACCGCTGCTTCTCGGTGCAGAGAGCCAGAACCGCAAGAATTTCCCTGCGGGTTTCCATGCGGCACACATATTCCTCCGGTGATTCGCAGCAGGGCAAGCAGCCCTCGGTGACAACTATGTACCGTCATAGCCGCGTTCGTCCCAATGGTCTTTCCACTAGCGGTAAAAGCTCCGATCAAACTGCTTGGCTATCACCCAAAACGCGTCAAGGGTGACAGCATCATCATATGACAAATTGCGCCGATGCTTTTTGATGGTAATTCCCATCCTGCATTTTCCTTTTGTTCAGTTTTTGCTGGGGCCTGAACGAAAGGGGAGAGGAGCGGCAGCGGGGCCGGTGCCGCTGGCTCGAAAATGCAAAAGCACCCGGACGGCGCGGGGCCATACGGGTGCAGGCAACAATATTATGGGTCGTCAAGAAACGACTATTTTCGCAATCCTGGGTGGACTTCGCCGCTGCGGGGGGGGTAGGCTTTTTTTGACAGGCTCTTATCTATCTGTAATTGCATAGCGGTATTCTCCTATATGTCGAGAAAGCAAATAGAAAGGCGGCGGCTTTCATAAAACCGCCGCAGAAAATAAGCCCTAAATGGATAGAGCTTCTGTTATTCGCTGAAATTACCCTACATCATCCGACGGAGCAGAATAGTGATTCTGTACTGTTACCGGAAGCTCGTCATACTGTACCTCGCTCCAGTCCAGGACGCCCCGGACCGGCATGATGGTCAGACGGATAAAGGCCCCCTCCCGAAGTTCTCTGGATGTCCCGAAGGTGATCTCTTTTTCGCTCCCGTTTTCGTCATAGGACAGCAGCGTGTAGGAATAGGGCAGGCTGCCTTTGAAGTTAATGACGCCTCCGTTAGAATCCACCTGTTCCACCCTGGTGTTATCAATCTGGGCGTAATACTCGGTGCTGCCGGAGCCGGAGAGGAACCATGCGCAAAAGCCGGCCAGACCAATGAGCAGGACGGCAACGATTCCTATTGTGATTTTCACTTTTTTCTTCATGTTGTTTGACACCCCTTACCAACCTTTTTTAGTGATGACCCGTTTGGGCTTTTTTGTCGTCTTTGGAGCCGCGCCTTTTTTTGCTGTCGCCACAAAAGCGGCGGCAATCAGCAGAGCGGCCAGCAAACTGAACATACAAAGCAGCGGATTCCAATGGACAGCCGCATCATAGCTGCGGTATCCAATCAGCCCCATGCTTGCGGTCACGGGATACAAATTCGCCAAGGTCATGCTCCCCGCCGCGAACATGCCGCCGTAGCCGTAGACAAAGGCGACAACCGCTCCAATCAAGTGCCCGTTTGGAATACGGGCGGCGATGGCGATGATTGGCAGAACCGCGATATAAAGGAGCAGACAGTTGGCCGTGATCTGCAACCCGGCCTGCATAATTACCGGAAAATCACCGCCAGGAAAGCCCAAGAGGAAGGATGCCATCACCGTGAACACAGTGCTGACGATCCCCAGGAACAGGGAGAGCAGTCCGCAGACGGCCAGCTTGCCAGCCAGCAGAGCGGGAAACGACAGGGGAACCGTCAGAATATTTTTCAGCGTGTCGTCCGTTCCCTCCCGGCTGATGATATATCCGGTAATCAAAGCGATGCACATGGGGAAAATTGTTGTGATGTTGTTCTTCAGGACCTGCTCCACGAAAAAGGAGAAGGTCCATACACTTCCATCCTGGGCGGTGGTGGAGAAAACGGTCAGCAGGACGGACAGCAGCATCAGGAAAACCCCTGCCCAGATCATGTGGTACCGTTTCAGTTTCCAAAATTCGGTTTTCATCAATACCAGCATTTCAATTCCCCCCTCTCGTTTTATACAGCCGGTCAATCAGCAGAATGGACAGGACAGTCATTGCACTCAAAATCAAAACGGTCTGCATTGTTGAGGGAATCAGGTATTGCAGTTCCCCCAAGCTGCCCTTGACGCCATGCCGAACCATATCCCCCGCGCACCAGAGGTTTGTGAGGGGAATCGGCATCAGCCAGCACAAAAACTTCGGCAGGACACCGAAACTGCTTTCGGCGGTCAGGCTTAACACGCTGTAAAAAATGCACAGCAGAACGGAGAAGATATAAGTCTTGCTGAAAAAGACCACCAGCACCACCAGCGGCAGAGTGCCCGCTGTGATGAAAATCCCCATCTCCACCGCCAACCACAGCTTATAGCCCAGTCCGCCCACCTCGGCAATCAGGCCCCCACAGACAATGGTGACGGCGGCTGTGGACAGGCAGAAAATCAGTCCGAACAGAAACAGAACGATCATTTTGGCAAAAATCATCTGGGTGCTGGTCACCGGGATGGTCCGCAGGTTTTTGAAGGTGTCGTTGTCCCGCTCCATAAAGAACAGCATGGCGGCGATGACGCCGATGACGCAGGGCAGAAGCAGCTCCACCCCATAGCCCAGGACAAACTGGTAAAAGTCGTCAAAGAGCTCGGCTTTCGTGTCGTACCGCTCCATCATGCGGGGCGTCAGCATCATCAGTGCCAGCGGGGGCGGGAACAGGAACGCGGAGAGGATTACAAAAGGAATGAACTTCTTCCGTTTCAGCTTCTGAAGCTCACAGGAAATCAGCTTAAGCA